>JADGCM010000025.1 GCA_015228995.1 Magnetococcales bacterium | reverse complement strand
GCCAACGAGGAGCAGATGACAGAAAATGCGCAACGAAAGCCCTCTTGACCCATTGTTAGGTGCGTCTATGCGAAATTGTGATCAATTGCAATCGATCATTCTGTCGGTGACAGAAGCGGCGATGATGGAGATTGTCAACACCATGCTGTTTATCGATGTGAGCCCTAGTCACGCGCTGCCCAAGCCGGCGAAGGTAGCCTACGTGCAGGCCCCGGCAGAGGTCTCCGTGATCGTCGGTTTCAGTGGCGGTATTGATGGCGGCACCCGTTTGGCTTGTTCGACGCATATTGCATGCGTACTGGCTTCAGCCTTGGCGGGGGAAAAATATCGTGAGTTGGGCGAGGAGGCCAAAGATGCCTTTGCCGAAGTAGGCAACATGTTGGCGGGTGGCATTCAGACCAAATTGACCAGCAAAATGCGGCTGGATGAGGTCCACATGAGCACTCCCACCATTGTCAGTGGTAGTAACTATGAGATTGATTACCGGGGAGTCATTGAAAGTGTCCGCCATTTTTTCCGGCTGGAGTATGAGCCATTTTATGTCGATGTTTACTACGATCGGAACTAGCCGCCATATTTCCCGGGGCGGCAAACAGCGTCTCGCACAATGGGTGATTGGTTGGTCAGCCCTTCTGGTAATGGGGGTTGGCCTAGCTGCTGCCGATCCGGTATCGCCGTTACCCGTTGTGGCCAGTTTCAGCATCCTGGGTGATATGGTGCGGGTGGTCGGTGGCGACCGGGTCACGGTGACCACGTTGGTGGGGCCGGACAGTAGTGTGCACGCTTATGCACCCACACCACGCGATATCCAGAACGTGGCCCAGGCAAGGTTACTGGTTGTCAATGGTCTGGGTTTTGAGGGTTGGATGGAGCGGTTGGTGCAAGCCAGCGGTTTTAAGGGCCATCTGGTCACAGGCAGTGCCGGCATCAAGCCGCTGGACCACGATCCCCATGCCTGGCAAGATCTCAACAACGGTATGATCTACGCGGCCAATATCAGCCGCGCCTTGGCCGACGTCGATCCACAGCATGCCACCCATTACCAACGGGCTGGTGAGGCATACATGGCCACCATGAGCCGCTTAGATGCTGAGATCCGCCAGCGGTTGGCCGCGTTATCGCCGCAACGGCGTAAGGTGATCACCTCACACGACGCTTTTGGTTATTTTGCGGTTGCGTACGGGGTGACCTTTTTGTCTCCACTGGGAGGCGGTAGTGAGGGCGAGGTCACGGCCACCAATCTAGCGCGGATGATCCGGCAGGTGCGTCATGAGGGGGTCAAAGCCCTGTTTGTGGAAAATATCAGTGACCCCAGGTTGGCCCAGCGCATTGCCCAAGAGACCGGGGCCAAAATAGGGGGTAAGCTCTATTCCGACGCTCTTTCTGCTGCTGATGGGCCAGCGGCTACTTATCTGGAGCTATTTCGCCATAATGTCGGCACATTGCTGGCAGCGATGTGAGCGTGGCTGACATCGGCCCTGTCCTAAGAACAAGGCTAGTGGCCGAAGACATCATCAAGCGAGCGGGCATCAAGGATGCGCCTGCTCCAAAGATTAATTTTAACTGTGTCGGCTTTGCTGATTTTTTAGAACCTTCTTAGGTAGCTGACCAAAACGGTACTGTGCTTGGCTGAGCAAAATGTCAATCTGACCCTCCTTGATGCCTTCCATTTTACCATCCTGAATGCCCTTCAGCAGCAACGGACGAAACAGATCGTTTTCCATCAAATCAATGGTAATAGACATTTTTCGCGCCTCTTCCCTTACGGTTGCTTCCAAATCCCGTAAATTGGCTTCACTGGGCCATTGTAACCGGGGGGCAGGATGAATGCAATCATTTTAGTGGTTGGTGTTGGCGCGCCAAGGTCTCTCCTTGCAGCAGCCCTCCCGGGGGCGTATGATCAAGCACGGGGGGTCACTGTGAAGCGCGTTAGCAACGGGTTATTGGGATTGCTGCTAGTGGTTGGGGTCGGGTCGTCCACGGCGTGTGAACCGCCGCCGTCGCCGCCGTCGCAGCCGCTATCATTGACGCAGGTGATAGACCGTGCCCTGTGTAACGATGCGGGTAGCCGTGAAGCCTGGGCCAGTGTACGGGGCCAGTCGGAACTGGTGGGGGTAGCCATGGCCCCATTTTTACCAACGATTGCTGCTCAGGCGGGTTGGAGTCGCTACGATGGTACGGCCAGTCGCACGGCCTTAACGCGTCCGTACCCTTACCAACAAAACAGCGTCGGTCTCAGTATAACCTATCTGTTGTATGACTTTGGCAATCGTCAAGCGACGCTTGATCAGGCACAGCAGCTGTTAGAGGCCCTCCAGTTTAGTCACCTAGCCACGGTACAGCAGCTATTGTATGCGGCGGTGCAAAACTACTACCAGGTGCTGTCGCGTCAGGCCCTGATTGTCTCGACCCAAGAGGCCGAACAGGTGAGTCAGCGGGCGGTGCAGGCAGCCCAGTTGCGCCATCAGGTCGGTAGTGGCGTCTTGGCTGATTTGCTGCAAGCTCGCGCCGCCCAAGCGCAGGCTCAGCTCAACCGCATTCGTGCCGAAGGAGATTGGCAGCAGTCTCGTGGTCAACTGGCAACATTAATGGGATTGCCAGTCACCATCCCGTTTGAACTGGTGGTACCCAATGATCAAGCCGATGATCCATTACGGTCGGCTGAGGCGCTGGCAGGTGCTGTCGAGGAGTTAATTGAGCAAGCACGGCGACAACGCCCCGATCTGGCCGCTGCTGAGGCCAACTATCGGGCGGCTCAAATGGCTGTTGATGTCGCACACAGCGCCGATTGGCCGACGGTTTCTCTCAACTTGAGTGGCGAGCGGCAAGAAAGTGGCAGCAGCCGTACCCTCAGCAACAGCGTTGGAGTGGCGGTAAGCGTGCCTATTTTTTCCGGCTTTGCTCCGACGCATCGTAGCCGCCATGCTATGATTCAACAGGAGACGCAACAGATCCGGCTACAAAATCTACAACAGCAGATAGCCCTGGAGGTATGGCAAGCGTGGCATCAGCTCAGAAGCGCTACCCAGGCGGTATCAGCAAGTCAGGAATTGCGGCAACAGGCGCAACAGTCCTTGCAAGTTGCTGAGGGGCGCTATCGCGCCGGGGCCGGTCAAATATTGGAACTATTAAACGCTCAGAATACCTTGGCCAGTGCTCAACAACAATCGGTCCAGGCCACCTACGACTGGCGCATGGCACGCGTGACGTTGGCCCGTGCTGTGGGGCGATTGGAGCGGCCATGATACGACCGTTGTTGTGGCTATTGTTGCTGTTGGGCGCAGGATATATCGGTTGGCAGCAATGGTCTGTCAACCCGCCAACGCCACCTCGTTATCAGAGCGAGACGCTACGTCGGGGCGATGTGGTGCGTAGTGTCTCGGCGAACGGTAGCTTGAATCCGGTGAGTGTCGTCAATGTGGGGACCCAGGTATCGGGGACGGTGCGGACCATTTATGCCGATTTTAACGCCAAGGTGGCCCCTGGGGATAAACTGCTTGAATTAGATGACGCCTTGTTGCGTGCCCAGGCCCGCCAAAGCCTGGCTTCATTAAAGAGCGCCCAAGCCTCACTCGAACTCTCCCGTGCCAATCAACACCGGTCACAGGCGTTGTTTGCTCAGGACTATATTTCACGTCAGGAGCTGGACCAGACGATACAGGCCTATCGAGCCGCCGTAGCGCAACTGGAATTGGCCCAGGCCCAGGCTGACAAAGACCAAATCAACCTAAAAAATAGCGTTATTCGTTCACCGGTGACGGGGGTGGTGATTGATCGCATGGTGGATGTCGGGCAAACGGTAGCCGCCAGTTTTCAAACCCCCACCTTGATACGTATTGCCCAAGACCTGTCCCGGATGCAGATCGATGCCAATTTTGCCGAGGCCGATATCGGTCGTATCAAAGTTGGACAGGCGGCTGCTTTTACGGTGGATGCTTGGCCTGATCAGTCTTTCAAAGGGGTCGTGCGCCAGATTCGGCTGAATTCAACGGTGCAGCAAAATGTGGTGACTTATGACGTCGTGATTGCGGTCGATAACCCGGAACAGTTGCTGATGCCCGGTATGACCGCCTATGTATCGTTGGTGGTGGCCGAAAAACGTGACGTGGTGCTGTTGCCTAATGCGGCCCTGCGTTATCAGCCAGTAACAGCGGAGTTAGGAGCAACTGACAAACGGCCGCGCAAACGTGATGGGGCAAGTGGTGTTGTTTATCTGCTGGAGAATGACCAGTTGCGAGCGGTGCCGGTAACCTTGGGAATCAGTGATCAGCGTTATACGGAGATGATAGACGGTGCTGTGACCGTTGGCCAGGCAGTGATTACTGGCGAGCGTGCCACGGATAGCCGCACTGGTAGCGGTAGCGGCGGTCTGTTGCGTATGCGTATGTTTTAGTTTTAGCCCTGCATACTCAGCTGATAGCCGGTGTTGGCACCAGCGATAGCTGGGTAAACGCGCAAGTAACAAGTGGTAGTCGCCAAGGAGTTGTTACTGTAACGGATACTCTCAGCTCTAGCACCGCTGTTTTCCCCGCGATCAAGCAGTGCCCCTTTGGTGTTTAGAAGTTGCAGATTGGCGTTGGCGGTCAGGTGATCCAGGGTCGCTGTCAGGGTGGTACCGGCGGCTAATTGAAACTGGTAATAGTCATTGCTGTCATCTGTGCCAATAAAATCCTCAATAGATAGGGCTGTGCCGCCTAGTTGACCTTTTTTAGTTGCTGTTGCTAACGTATTATTGCGCCCCGCCTCAATGATTGTGACGGTCAGTGGCGGTGATACAGGGCCAACATTACCGGCGCGGTCGCTTGCTAGCGCCCGGATGAGATGGTTACCATGTGCTAGCATGGCATCAACATTCCAGCGGTTGCTGACGACAGCTGCCGTGCCAAGTTTCTCTCCGTTGTCCAATGTGGCACTGTTGTTACGATCTGTAAACAGGGTGACCAGGGCGCCATTCTCGGCGCTACCGCTGCTCAAACTGAGTGCTGCCGTTTGTGAGGTGATGTTGTCGCTGTTGGAAAAGCCCTTGTCGTCGGCAGCGGCTAAATCAAGCACTGTCAATGGTGCTGGTGCGGTGGTATCAATGGTCAGCAGCAGGGCTGTTGCCGCCTTGCTGCGATTACCAGCCGCATCGACTTGTATCGCGCTGACACGATGCGTGCCGGTTGTCAGTTGCAGATCGGTTTGCCACGCAGTGGCGGTGACTTCGATGGTGGCAAGCGGCTCATCGCCATTCATCACACCATCGTTGTTGTTGTCGTCAAACACTAAGACACGGGCGCCTGTCTCGCCACTACCACCACTGAGAGTCAGGCCACGGGTAGCAGCGGTGATATTGTCGCTGTTGGACAGGCCGCTGTCGTCGGCACTGGCTAGGTCGAGTCCGGTCGGTACCGATGGGGCTACGGTATCCGCCACCGTAACCGTTAGCCGCCAACCGCCCGTTTCATCGTTGAAACCCTCGGCTGATAGGTAATAGGTACCGCTCCTGCTGGCCCGATAAGTGATACCAGCATTGAAGCTGGTATCAATGTCGTCATTGTACTGAAGGGTGGTTCCCGCATCATCCATGAGACGCAGCGCTGGGTCTTCCACGGCGGACATCGCGCCCACAGCGACCCCTACCAAGTTGATCTGGTAGTTATGACCGGCCACCAGCGTCACAGCACACCAATCGTGGTCACCGGCTACCTCTAACAGGCCGTTGAGGCTGCTGCCGACGGTTAGGCGCGAGCTGGTCAGGGTTGAGGCCGGGTAGTCGTCGGCGCCATCCCGATTGATCGTGAGCCGGTAGCTCCCTGTCGCCCAGCGATCGGCCCCTTCAGCGGATAAATAATAATTGCCAGACAGCGGTGGGGTGAAAAAGAGTGCTGATTCTAGGCCGATACCGAGATCGTTATCGTAGGCCACCTCAGAGCCGCTGGCGTCCAGAAGCCGCAACGCCGGATCAGCCAACGTACCCTGATTGGTATCTTGCCCCTGCAATGTGATGTAATAACGCCAACCAGCTGCCAGGGTGACGGCAAACCAGTCACGATCCCTTGTCTGCTCAATCACCCCGACGATGCTGCCGTTGACCGCTAAGCGACCCCTGGTGGTTACCGAGGCAGCGTAATCATCGGCCATAGAGCTGCTGCTCTTCGATTTGATCCACCTGTTCCAGGAAGCGCTGCCGATAGCGCTGCTGGTCAATCAGCTGTGATACACGCTGCCAGCGCTGTCGATCAGCGGGATTAAATTCCTGTATCCCTGCAAACAGGGCCGCTATCTCTGAGAAGGCATGGGCTATTTCCTGTTCCATCTGCTGTCTTAATGCCTCTAATTGCGACAAGGCACTGCCAGCAGTGACATCAATCTCCTCCAGTGCTTCACGTTCAGCCATGACCTGCATTAGAAAGTCGGTATCGTGATCACCAGACTCTTCGGGGGTAGGTTGGTAACCGATCCATTGCAACAGGTAGGTAGCACGTGACAGAGGATCACGCAGCGTCTGCCAGGCCTCATTGACCAGCGTCGTTTGTTGCAAAGAGTGCTCTTGTTCTGTTGCGGACGCTGTCGCAAAACGATCCGGATGCCAATGTTGTTGCTGGGCGCGATAGCGCTGCTCCAATACCCCGACATCAATGGCAAAAGCTACCGGCAAATCGAACTGGGCAAAAAAGTTAGACCGAGAAGGATTCGCCACAACCGCAACGTGCTTTCTCACGCGGATTGATGAACTTAAAACCCGACTTAAAGGCTTGCTTTTCGAAATCAATACAGGTGCCTTGCATGGCCAACAACGACTTGCTGTCGACCGCAACCCGTACCCCATGACTTTCGAATACCTGATCATCCTCTGCCAACTGGTCGGCATATTCGAGACGATAAGAAAACCCGGAACAACCGCTGCTGCTGACGCCAATACGTACGGCCGCATCTGGAGTGCCGCGTTTGGCCAACATCTGTTTGGCCTGTTCGGCAGCTGATTCGGTCATGGTGATGCCCGGTGCTGTTGTCGTTTCCGTGTTCATAATAGCTAGGACTCCTTGGAGACAGACTGTTGCTGTTTAGAACGATAATTTTGCACGGCTGACTTGATGGCATCCTCTGCCAAGACCGAGCAATGAATTTTAACGGGCGGTAGGGCCAGTTCTTCGGCAACAGCGCTGTTTTTGATCGCCAGTGCCTCATCAATGGTCCGTCCCTTGATCCATTCGGTCACCAATGAGGAGGACGCAATTGCCGAACCACAACCAAAAGTCTTAAACTTGGCATCGGTGATGACCCCGTGATCGTTGACCAGGATCTGTAGTTTCATTACATCGCCGCAAGCGGGGGCCCCGACCATGCCAGTACCGACGTTGACATCATTTTTGTCGAGCGAACCAACGTTGCGGGGATTTTCGTAATGATCCAACACCTTCTCATTATACATCTTGATGACTCCATTTCATACCAGTTAGTGGGCATCCCATTGGATGCTGCTGACATCAATGCCTTCCTGCACCATTTCCCACAGCGGCGACAGCTCGCGCAGCTTACTGACGGCCTTCACCACCGTGGTGCTGACAAAATCAACCTCCTCCACAGTGGTAAAGCGCCCTAAACCAAAACGGATGGAAGTGTGGGCCATTTCCTCGTTGACGCCCATGGCTCGGAGCACATAAGAAGGCTCTAAAGAGGCCGAGGTACAAGCCGAACCAGACGATACCGCCACATCCTTAATGGCCATCATCATCGACTCCCCTTCCACATAGGCAAAGGAGAGGTTGAGATTACCGGCCAAACGCTGCTCCAAATCGCCATTGACATAGACGTGGGTGATTTGGCTCATGATGCTGTGACGCAGCCGCTCACGCAACATCAACACCCGTTCTTGTTCGGTGACCATTTCTTGTTGTGCCAATGCGCACGCAGCACCAAAACCGACCACTAACGGCGTTGCCAGGGTACCTGAACGCATACCGCGCTCATGTCCCCCCCCGTGCAGGATAGGCTTGAGACGCACGCGCGGCTTGCGCCGCACATACAGGGCTCCCACCCCTTTGGGTCCATAGACTTTATGGGCCGAAATAGACAACAAATCGCAGTGGATGAGATCGACATTAATGGGAATTTTACCGACCGCCTGGGCCGCATCGCAATGAAATAACACCCCACGTGATCGGCATAAATTACCAATCTGTGCCAGCGGCTGCAAGACACCAGTCTCGTTGTTAGCCGCCATGATGGATACTAGGATGGTCTGGTCGGTGATGGCATCGGCCAACCGCTGCAAATCGACTAAACCGTTTTCTTGTACCGGCAGCCAAGTGACGCGGAATCCTTCGTCTGTTTCCAAATGGCGACAGCTATCCAGTACCGCCTTATGTTCCGTGGCCAAGGTAATGATATGGTCACCCTTGTTGCGGTAGAATCGGGCTGCACCGGTGATTGCCAAATTATCCGACTCGGTAGCACCGGAGGTTAGGACAATCTCGCGTGGGTCGGCGCCGATCAAAGTAGCGATTTGCTGGCGGGCTTGGTCAACCGCCTGTTCCGCTTCCCAACCGTAGGCATGGGAACGGGAAGCTGGGTTGCCGAATTTCTCGACAAACCAAGGCAACATCTGCTGCAACACCCGCGGATCCATCGGGGTGGTCGCTTGATAATCCATATAAACCGGTAACTTCATCGATTACCACTCCTCAAGACTTTGTAGATGACAGCCCGCCGACACTAGCTTGGACCAGAGCAACGCCGCAATCGTTCCATCACACGGTAGCCCTACTTTTTGGCAGTCTTCTTGCTGCTCGGTTCATCTGCTGGCTTATCCTTTCTGTCTGCCTTACCATCTGTCTTGTTGTCTGTCTTGTTGCTTAGGCGGGACTGAATCTCTTGCCACAAGGCGCCGAAAGCGGCTACTTCGGTCGACTCGCGAGCGTAGGTGGGCAGAGGAGCCCGCTTGATGCCCATCGACTCAATTAAATTTGAGTCTGGGATCATCTGCTGCAAAAAGACCGAGTGTTGTTCGCGGACGTTACGGGTCACGACGCGGTGAATCGGTTTCTCTAAGTTGACCTGGGTGAAGAATGGCAAAACCCGCAGCTTTTTGGAGCGATGGTCCACCAGAAAACGCACCAACTGGTTGTAGGCGCGTAACGACAGCGTCGTTGGGATGAGCGGTACCAGTAAAACGTCAGCGAGTTGAAAGACCTGCTCTGCTACCAATGACAAACCTGGGGGGCAGTCGAGAAACATGTGGTCGTAGTCATCGCTGACAGACTGCACCAAATGTTTCAAGGTTCGTGATGGATGATTCATATCGTGAATCTGCTGATCCATCTTGCGGTAGGAGAGATCAGATGGCAACAGATCGAGGTTGGGGTATCCGGTCATGCGTAGGTGGTCATCGATGTCATTGTGGTGCGACAGCAAATTTTTACTACCGCCCTTGACTTTAGGCTTGACGCAGAAGTAAAAGCTGGAACTGCCTTGAGAGTCTAGGTCCCAGATCAGGGTACGAGCACCGCTGGCCGCCGAGAGATAAGCGAGATTGACGGACATCGTGGTTTTGCCGACACCGCCTTTGATGTTATAGAGAGCGAAGATTTTCATGGTCGCACAATGCCCTTTTTAGATAGAATGGCTGATATTGAGTGGCACCAACCACCCTAGCATAACGCGATTAATGGCTAAAAGAAACCGCCTTTACATCATGACCCGGTATTTTGTCAATTGGTGTCGGTTTTTACACCCCTCACCCTACGCCCTCTCCCACAGGGGGAGAGGGTAAGGAGGCTGCTTCATGCTCCCCCTCTCCACTTGTGGGAGAGGGGGTTTGGGGGGTGAGGGGGCTTGAAAGGGCTATCCCGTCTTAAACGGAAGGCCTGTTAAAACAAGAGGAGAGTTCTCATGCGTGTTGCTGTGACTTATGCGGAGCCTCGTAAGCAGTGGTTATTGGAGTTTGAGATGCCAGACGGATGTACGGCGGAACAGGCCATCCGTCGATCTGGTCTGTTAGAAAAATGTCCTCAAATCGATTTAGTGCAACAAAAGATCGGTATCTATAGTAAGTTAGTTCCATTAGATCAGTTGCTTCAACCTGGAGACCGGGTCGAGATTTATCGACCGGCTGTGGGTAAGCCACCCAAGAAGGGGCGCGATAAGCCAGCAGGTGAGGGTGATGAGTCCGAAGAAGGGTAGAGCATGGATCGGTTGAATTGGCCCGGTTTCGTTTGGAGATGGAGTATGACGGCAGCTGTTTTCATGGCTGGCAACGCCAAGTAGGCCATCTCTCTGTCCAGGAGGCGCTTGAGCAGGCCCTAAGCCGTTTGTGTGGACATAGCGTGACAGTCATCGGGGCTGGACGTACCGACGCGGGGGTACATGCTCTGGGGCAGGTTGCCCATTTTGATACCCATAAAGTGCGGCCAGAATCAGCGATACAGCGGGCGGTGAATGCCCTAACCCCGGCGGCTGTTACCGTCACTCAATGTACCATGGTGGATGAGCGCTTCCATGCCCGCTTCTCGGCGTGCTATCGTGAGTACCTTTACCGCATCGGCGATCCTCCCTGGCCTGCCGTATTCGAGCGTTGTTACCGATTGCACCACCCGGGACGGCTAGACGATAGCAAGATGGCTCAAGCTGCGGCATGGCTGCTGGGGTCGCACGATTTTTCGGCCTTTCGGGCAGCGGAGTGCCAAGCTAAAACGGCGGTGCGCCATGTTTCGCGCCTTGAGCTGTGCCGCCATGGTGATGAAATCAGAATGGTGATCGGTGCCGATGGTTTTCTCTACCACATGGTGCGTAACATCGTTGGTTCCCTACTGTTGGTCGGGCAGGGACGTTGGTCGGTGGAACAGTTCGTCCGAGTGGCACAAGCTGGCAATCGTCAAGCGGCGGGTCCAACAGCACCGCCACACGGGCTCTATTTGGTGCGCGTGCTGTATCACCAGCCAAGAAGAAAGGGGTGTGAGTAGTGGAGTGGTATCAGGCGGTGGTGTTGGGCCTTGTCCAGGCAGTCAGCGAGTTTTTGCCGATTAGTTCATCTGGCCATCTCATTTTGGTTCCTCACTTGCTCAACTGGCCGGATCAGGGACTCGACTTCGATATTGCCAGCAATACCGGTACCTTGTTAGCTGTGTTGATCTATTTTCGTCGTGATGTGGGGGCATTGTTACACGGTGGTTGGTCCAGTTTGCGACGGGGGCACATTGCCGATAATCCCGAGGCTTATTTATTGTGGGCGTTGGCTTTTGCCACCATTCCGGTCGGGTTGGCGGGGTTGTATTTTAAGCCACTGATTGAATCGTTGGGGCGTACGCCGCTGCTGATCGCCACCACTGCGGTTGTTTTTGGGCTGTTGCTGGGCGCCGCCGACTGGTTTGGGCGCCGCCGCTTGGCCATGCCGCTATTATCATGGCGTGATGCAATTTTGATTGGCTGTGCCCAGGCACTGGCTCTGGTCCCGGGCACCTCCCGATCTGGCATTACCATGACAATGGCACTGATGCTCGGTTTCACCCGTGAGACGGCGGCCCGCTTTTCGTTTTTGTTGGCAATCCCGGTGGGTATTTTGGCGGCAGGGCTAGACGCTATCGAACTCTCCCACAAAACGGTTACCGCCCACGACTGGCAGATGTTGGCTATTGGCTTGGTTGTTTCGGGCTGTGCCGGACTGGCGGTGATCCACGGCCTGCTGACATGGCTGCGCCGCCAGGGGCTGATGGTGTTTGTTTTTTATCGCCTGACACTGGGAGCAGCTATCTTTACCCTACTCGCTTAGCAACAAGCACCCTTACTTCTTTAAGGTATTGCCTGCTGTGCCTCGTCTCCAAAAATATCTTCCAGTGAATGCGCGTCTACAAATCGATCCGCCCATTCCCCCAACAGCTCTATTTTGGCGTTGAGAACCCTCTGTTCAACCCAACCAGGGAGGGTCTGAAATCGGCGGTAAAGTTGGCGCAACAAAATCTCAGCATTACCTTTTTGTCGACCTTTTTCAATACCTTTTTCAATACCTTTTTCAATACCTTTTTCAATACCAAACCGCTCTACGCTACTAACGTAAGGCATCCTCTTATTCTCCTCTAGTTGCTGCACTTCCTGCCACAATTGTCGTTCCATCCCCTCGGGCAAACGCATCACCCAATCAATGAAACGAAACAGATCAATAATCTTCTGACGATCAAAACCACGCCGATATAGCTGACGAATCAGCTGCATCTTGACCTGATAGCGCCCCTCTGGGTCGTGTCTGGTCTGCTTGGCCCGCAATTGTGCCAATACCACCACCGCAAACGGGCTGTCCGACAGCTCAAGTTCTGTCTCACGACCGACAAAGTCCAACAACTTGACCATATTGAAGCGGTAACTGACGTGCGTTCCCCACAGACCGCGGCCATACTCGGTCGGACGCCAGCTGGCGTCCATGTCGGTCAGGATGGCTAAGCCCACCACCGTGCGTTGGTAGGCGTCGTGAACCCGGTACAGGCAGGAGAACATCCGCCCTTCAAAATTGGTGACGCGGTTACCCTGGATCTCGACGTGAACCAGCAACCACTCCTCAACACCATTATTGCGCCACACCTTAACGAGTTGATCCAAACGACGGTTATTGGCCTGTGCCTCCAACATGATACGGCCGAACTCTTGGTTGAGAAATTCGGGGGGCCGACTCCAATCGATGTCGTCATACGCCACCGGCCAGAAAAATGCCATAAACTCTTTGAAATAACGCTCTAAGATCTCCTTCCAGGGGGAATCGTATTCGTCGCTCTGGCCAGTCGTGGCCACCTTAAACCTCCTGGCTTGATTATGACAGATCCCTTGGGTGTTTGACTGTTACCAAGGTGGCACAGCCGCTGCTCAGGGCAGACCAATCTTCTGGCACTTTCAGATGCACAACGGTGGCGGTTTTGATCAAGCCGACGTCAAAGTTACCATGTTTGGTCGAACCAACCAGATGGGAGAAGAGGAACTCAAGTCCGGGATTGTGTCCGACTAGCAACACGCTCTTGACCTTCGCGGGCACGTCCGCTAACACTTCCAGCAGCTCCTCAGTGCCAGCCCCGTAAATTCGGGCATCCCAATTGATCTTTTTGTGCTTAATGTCCAGTACGTCACAGACAATAGTAGCAGTCTGCCGTGTCCTTTCAGCGGAAGAACTGACAACGTACTCAGGGATGAGTTTTTCCTTTTTGAGCCACTCTCCGACACGTGGCGCATCTTTTTGACCGCGATCCGCCAGAGGGCGCTCGAAATCGGTTTTGGCATCGGTATCCCATGCAGACTTTGCATGACGCATCAGCAGCAATTGATAAGACATGCGAACTTTCTCACTGAAATAGAGCTTTTAATGGACGACAAACACAGCAATTTTAACAGATTCGACGCCGCTACACAAGTCAAAACAAGTCAAGACGAGCGCTGCGCATATGAGCGGCCATCATGGTGGCGTACCCGTCTTGACGCGTACCGTCTTATGATCGAGTGCTTTGGGTAGGCTCGCGAGGGGTTCCCGGTTACCGACATTATACTCACGTGACCAGGGCTCCCAAATATTCTTCTCCACTAACAAAGCGTGGATGTCAAACACCCCAGAGACCCCTAGCGACAGATCGTTGACGTGAAAAAGACCGTCAGACTGGGGAATAGCCACTTGGTCGATCCACAGTTTGGGCGTCTGGCCTTTTTGCGCTGCCTTTTGATCGACCACTGGGTTATGGCCAACCAGGATACCTAACCCCTCACGATGGTGGTAGACACGCCCAGCCAATAGCGGCAGGGTGCTACCGGCAATGACCATCCCTTGCGGCGGCGGTGTTGTAATAGCCAGTGTTGCGCTTTTATCTGGGGCTATGACCGCCGGTTGGAGTTTTTGCCACTCCTTCTTGATCTCTAGTCCAATAAAAACGGCGGCAACAACGGATAAAACCAGCAAAGTATTGGTAACCAAGCGACTAATTGCTGCAGAATTGACCGTCTTGGGGGTCGGCCCTGCCGCATAATTATTGCTTTTAGGTTTGGTGCTAGCGGCTTCCGCCTCTTTACGCTTGTCGCCGCTGTCGTGGAATACCTTGTGAATCCCCTTGTCAGTGGGGGTCATGGGCTCTTCCGGTTCGGTACTAGCAGTGCCTTTGCCGCGCCCAGATGTATCAGATTTTTTGGCCATTCATGTACCTTTTCCCTTATCTCCGACCCGGAAAAGGGCGATGAACTGGAGTATGGAAGGCAAACAACACACCATCACTTTTATCTCGGTTGCGGCAGCAACGCAGGTCATCTATGCAGGGTCTGAACACCCTTGCTACGGGCTTGCCGAGCGCTACCTACGCCAACGTTTTGAGTCAAACGCCCAACGCCGAGTCGCTACCGATTCAGCGTCGCTTGTACGAGCCGTCCAGTGCCAGCAAGCCGCCGCCGAGCTGTGGGCCGAACGCATCCACAACCTGCATCTAGCCGGTCTTAGGCAACTGGAGCAGGTCAAGCCTGCCGGTGGATCATTGCTGCTTTCTCAGGCTGAGAGCCGTGGTGGCTGGACGTAGGGTCGACCGACCCTCCCCGTCCCCGATATTGGCAGAGCCATTCTGACCTGCCGCCAGCTGAGCCGCATAGGAGATGGTCACCCTTACAGCATCGGTAGAGGAGGCCGACCCGGGCTCTTTCGCGCCGGCCGAGCCGCCATCACTGGGCAACGCCTGATACCACAGGCGACCATAACGGTAGCCCGTCGCCGTTGACCTGGTGACGGGCGTCTGTGTCGCGATATTATCAATAGCACGAATCATAGCCTCACACTCCTTATCTACCTTTGGCCCGTGTCCGTATTATGCCACTGTTGGTACAGTAGCATAAACAATACCAAAAAACCTTCCGCTAGGAAGGTTTTTTGGTGTTTACCTTAGGACATACCGCCAGCAACCAGGGCACGCCGCAATTTTTTACGTAACCGGCGCACAGCTTCGGCTCTCTTGCGGCGCCTTTTTTCGGAGGGTTTCTCAAAAAATTTCCTTTTTTTCATTTCCCGGAACATCCCTTCCCGGTTCATCTTCTTCTTGAGAACGCGAATCGCTTGATCCACGTTATTATCATAGACTTCAACCCTCACGAATCTTTTCTCCTTCCTTAGGTAAACACCAAATCAAAAAAATGGCCTATTTCTCCGCGTAGCAAACGGGAATCATACGCTATGATATGCGGCGGTTCAAGGATTCATGACACCAGCCGCCGCTACTTACCGCTACGCAGCTGGATCGCTACAAAACGCGGTTCACCCTGTCTCAAGGTCAGCAACAGGACCGTTTGACCCGGTTTAACCTCTTGCACAACCTGTTTGAAATCAGCTGACGAACGCACAACGCGCCGATTGACCTCGCTGATAACGTCCCCTTGACGAATGCCTGCCTCGTGGGCAGCGCTACCATTGGCCACAGAAGCAACAACTATCCCCTGTACTTCCGCTGGAATGCGTAGTTCCTGACGCAACTCCTGCGTCAAAGAACGTACTGACAAGCCCAATATATTCTCCGTTTTGTCGCTACCACCGGCAGTGGCACTGCTTCCTTCTTTGTCATCCTCCATCTGCGCAATGACCACATGCACGGTCTTGCGTCGATTATCACGAATGACCTCAACGTCACTCTGTTTTCCAACCGGGGTCGCCGCGACAATGGCCGGCAGGTCAGTCATTTTCTGGATGGGCTTGCCATCGAAAGTGACGATAATATCGCCTTGTTTCAGCCCGGCCTTATCCGCCGGCGAACCGGCTTCGACGCTGGCCACCAACGCTCCCGTTCGTTTCTCAAGTCCAAATGCTTCAGATAAATTTTGATCGATGGTCTGAATGCGAACACCAAGCCAACCGCGCGTCACATGGCCATGTTTCTTGAGCTGCTCGACCACGGTATTGGCCATATTGACTGGTATCGCAAAACCGATCCCCATGCTGCCACCGGAACGTGAAAAAATGGCGGTATTAATACCGACCACTTCACCATTTAGATTGAACAAGGGGCCACCGGAATTGCCCGGATTGATCGCTGCGTCGGTCTGGATGAAGTTATCGTAAGGACCGGTACCAATAACCCGTCCCTTAGCAGAGATGATGCCAACGGTAACCGTGGCTTCCAGTCCGAAGGGGTTGCCGATGGCAATCACCCAGGAGCCAATTTCGGCTTGATCCGAATTACCGAGTCGAGCAGCTGGCAGCGGCGCGTCAGATTTGATCCGGATCAGGGCAACATCGGTTTTGGCATCGCGGCCAACAACGGTGGCCTTGAACTCACGCTCGTCATCAAGACGTACCAAAAT
>JADGCM010000262.1 GCA_015228995.1 Magnetococcales bacterium | reverse complement strand
AGTTGACATCAGCGGTAGGCTGGTGCATGATGGTGCCAATTCGTTGCGTGTATTGATTGGGGGATAATGTCTGGCTTATATCAGCCAACGGGACAGGCAGCGGCTGTCTGTTGCCGCTGTAAAATGATGTCAGCGCCTTTTGGCACCCCTCACCCCCCGACCCCCTCTCCCACAAGGGGAGAGGGGGAGATATGATACTGTTTTTACCAAAATCTCCATTTATAGAGAGGGGTTGGGGGCGAGGTTTCGTAATCTGGCTCCGTACTCTTCCATGATGTGTGCATGGGATAGCCCACAGCGAAGAGGCCGCTTCATGCCTCCCCCTCTCCCCTTGTGGGAGAGGGGGTCGGGGGGTGAGGGGGAAGCCGTAAGGTTTGCCGAGGGAGCTTCTGGATCGGGCGGCCAATATCCAGACTCGCAGCAAGGTCGGCAAGGGGGAGGTGCATGCGGTGATCTTGGCTCTGTGCCGGGGGCGTTATCTCCCCCTGCGTACTCTGAGTGGTTTGCTTGGTCGTTCTCCGGATTACGTCCGCCCCAGTTTTCTTCGTGAATTGGTGCAATCCGGGCAACTGGAACTCTTGTATCCTGGTCGTCTAAACCATCCGGATCAAGCCTATCGTACCCGCGAGCTAGAAGAGGCCATCGTCAAGAACGTCACGGATATTTTGGGAAAACAGGGTCTCCGGTCATCTGCATAGAGGAAAAATCCATGTTACACGCCATAGAGGAAGAGATAGTCCTGCCCGCTGATGGCAAATTGCCAGAAACGTTCCATGGCGCCTTCGGACGCAGGGCTAAAATCACTGTGCTATTGTCGGAACCCGTTGAGGAGACAGAGCCCGACCAGGATGATTCGCAACGGTTAATGGCGTTCGCTGGAACCATCGATTGGCCTATGGACGATCCTGTGGCTTGGCAACGGCAACAGCGCAATGAATGGGATCGGCCATGGGATCGCTGAATTTCCTGCTTGACACCATAGCACCAATGCGGCATGGATTTAGAGGGTGACCAACGTGGTCGGATTCGGCACACTGACAATTGAGGAAGCCACAGAGCGCCTTATCGACTATCGAGGCAAGACGCCACCAAAGACTAATTCTGGCGTCCGTCTTGTCACTGCCAAGGTTGTGAAGGGCGGACAGATTCATGATGAACCGGCTGAGTACATTGCTGCCGACTTTTATGACGAGTGGATGCGACGTGGTCTACCTCAGAAGCTCGACGTACTTCTAACCACGGAAGCTCCACTCGGGGAGGTTGCGATTCTCCGAAACGACGCACGAATTGCGCTGGCACAAAGGATCATCCTCCTTCGAGCGAGGCCGGGTTTACTTGACCCTTTTTATCTTTTCTACGCCCTCCAGTCGGATTTTGGTCAAGGCGAGTTGAAGGCGCGTTCATCAGGCACAACCGTACTTGGAATCAAGCAAAGTGAGCTTCGGAAAGTCCGTATTCCTTTTTTCCCCCTTCCTATCCAGCGCCGCATTGCTGGTATCCTGTCGGCCTACGATGAGCTGATCGAGAACAACCAGCGGCGCATCAAGATCCTCGAAACCATGGCCCGCTCTCTCTACCGCGAGTGGTTTGTCCATTTTCGCTTCCCCGGTCACGAAAGCGTGCGGCGCGTGGCGTCGCCGCTGGGGGAGATTCCAGAGGGGTGGGAGGTAAAGACTCTCAGTCAGATTGCAGAGAATTTTGATCGCTTCCGTAAGCCTTTATCAAAAATGCAGAGAGCAGAGATGCAAGGAGAGTATCCCTATTACGGCGCGGCAAAAGTATTCGATTACATCAATGACTTCGTCTTTGACGGGGAGTATTTGTTGATGGCTGAAGACGGATCGGTTATTAACACCGAACGCACACCTGTGCTTCAATTGGTTAACGAGAAGTTTTGGCCAAATAATCATACCCATGTTATTCGTGGAATACGTTCATTCTCTACACATTTTTTGTACCTTGGACTGTCTGAGGTGGATGTTTCTCCTTATATTACCGGCGCAGCCCAACCGAAAATCACACAGGAGAACATGAATCGGATTCCGTTCTATTGTGGACCGGAAAAATTGCATCAAAGATTCAATCGCCTTATAGAGCCGATAATTCGTCAAAATCAAGTTTTAAGACGCCAGATCCAAAACCTCCGGCGCAGCCGCGATCTGCTCTTGCCGCGCTTGCTGTCGGGGCAAATTGATGTGGAGGCTATGCCCCATGCCTGAAATGAGCCCCTTCATGGCT
>JADGCM010000261.1 GCA_015228995.1 Magnetococcales bacterium | reverse complement strand
GTCAATGCTGCCAATACGGATCGACTCGAATGCGATCCTCTTGCTACCGGATGGGAAGCCATTGCGGTTGGATTTGGTTTGCTCTATCCGGATGACATGACCAACTTAAATCGACAGTTTGGGGTTTATGATGCCCTTTACTCTTGGTGCCGGTTGACGGAAGATAGATCATGATCCTGGGAACTACGGCAGCCTAGTTGGCTAGCAGTCACTAAAAGTATGAGTGGTGTGGTTTGCGAATAAATATCAATCAATAATAGCCATAAATGAGTAATTGGTGATGACGAGTCAATCAAAAAACGTAGCTATCCCAGCAGCTGCCAAGATATCTCTGCCGACAACGCCATCCAAATTAGATTTGATGGCTGCCGATGATAACGGCGCTTCTAATAGCGACAACATCACCAGTCAAACCAGCAGTTTGACTATCAGTGGTAGTGGTGGTGTGACTGGTAATACGCTGGTGCTGTTCGATGACAAAGACAACAACGGTGTCATCGACAGTGGGGAGGGGTTGGTCACCACTAGTGTCACCGGCTTGGCGTGGAGTGCCGATATAGGTTTGACATTGGGAACCCACGCCATCAAGGCGATACAGAAAGATGCTGTTGGCAATAGCAGCAAGACCAGTACAGCTATTAAGTTGACGATTGTCCCAGTGCTTGCTGCTCCGACCGGGCTAGATCTGGATGCCGGTGATGACAGTGGTTTATCCAACAGCGATAACATCACCAAACAGACCCGAACTCTGACCATCAGCGGTAGTGGCGCTGATAAGGCCGTATTGACGCTATTTGATGACAAAAACAACAATGGCGTGGTCGATAAAAATGAGTCACTTGGGACGCTATCCGTCGCTACTGCCGGCAAATGGAGCAAAGATATCAGCTTGGCTGCTGGCAGCCATTCGATACGTGCGATACAAAAAAGCGGCGCCAGTGTCAGTGTTGCCTCCGATGTCCTATTGATCACGGTGGACACCACCGCACCAACAGTACCGTCATCACCCGATCTGGATGCCAATGACGACGATGGCGACAGTAATAGCGATAACTATATCAGCAACAGGAGCGGGCTTACTTTCTCCGGTAGTGGCGATATTGGCGCAAGTATCACCTTATTTGTCGACAAAAACAACAACAAAAAACAAGACGCAAATGAGGTGTCGCTGGATAGCCAATTGGTAGGAAAGGATGGTCGTTGGCGTTCGAGTGACCTAAACTTGGCAATTGGTAGCCATAGTTTGGTGGCCATTCAAACTGACGCCGCTGGCAATAGTAGTCCGGTTTCTAGCCCATTAAACTTGTCGATCATACCCCATATGCCGGCAACGACCATCCTGTCGTTGGTCCCCACACAAGGAACAGAAGCCAATGCCAAGGCGCTGTCCGTGGGTGTTTCTACCAGTAGTTGGAATCCAACGCGTAGCACCGCTCCCACCACGGTGACCTACAGCTTTCCAACGGAATTGGCTGATTATATGAAGGGGACAGTATGGGACAACGACACTTTCGTTCCCTTCGATACCGCGCAACAAGAGGCGATGCGGGCGGCCTTGGCGGATATTGCCTCTCTGGCCAACATTACTTTTGAAGAGGCGGATGGTACCACCACCTCCGGAGAAATACGTTTTGGTACGGTACGGCTTGACTCAAAGGTGGGAGGTCAGGCTTATTGGCCGAATTATTTTAACGGTTCTCCCTCAAACATAGGCGGCGATGGCATGTTAAATAACGCCATCGAGCATAACAGCACCCCCAGCGCTGGCTCGCCCGGATATTTGACGTTGATCCATGAAATTGGCCATGCCATTGGTCTTAAACATCCTTTTGAGGCGGCTACAGACAACACAACTATTTTACCAACTGTTGATGATAATAAACAGCTTACGGTGATGTCCTATACCGAGCAACCTAAAAATTTATACCTAAATAGTGAATTAGGTGAGGATAGTAATTATAGTTATGGTTATACAAACTGGCATGTAGGTGGTTATATGCTCTACGATGTCAGCATGTTGCAACAGCTTTACGGTGCTAATACAGCCACCCGCATTGATGACACAGAGTACAAATGGGTAGCCGGGACGCCCCTACAAGAGTTAATTTGGGATGGCGGTGGTACAGATACGATCACGGCCAGCGATTGGACCTTGCCCTGTCTCATCGACTTGCGCCCGGGCCATTTCAGTTCTATCGGTCTGTTTGATCCATTGTCACAATTACCAGCAACGGTACCGTTGAGCG
>JADGCM010000260.1 GCA_015228995.1 Magnetococcales bacterium | reverse complement strand
AACGGTTGCAGCAGACCATCTGGGTCGAGAAGCAGGCTAACCATCAGGCTCGTCTGTCGCAGCACAACGAGACCATCGCCCGTATCAAGGCGGCGCAACAGACCAATCGGCAAGATCAAGACGCCCTCAACGCCCGTGTCCACGCCTTAGCTGAGATTGAATTGATCCAGGACAAACTGCACAAACAGGAATATGGCACCCGACTTAAGCTGTTGGAGAGCCAGGAGCGACGTTTGGAGATTGATCGTGACCTGCGCAATGCCCGCAACCGGGAAGTGGAGTTGCGTAAGGAATTGGCGGCGTCAGAGGCCGAACGTGACTCGTTCCTGAAGGATTGGCGTCAGAAAGGCATGGAGGAGTTGGTTAATGCCAAACGGGAGCGTGACAGCGCCGAGGAGCAATTAAACAAGGCCGAAAAACGCAGCACCCTGGTGACATTGACCGCTCCCGAAGATGCGGTGGTGCTAGAGATCGCCCATCGTTCGGTGGGGTCGGTGGTGCGCGAAGCCGAGCCGCTATTTACCCTGGTGCCCCTCAATGCCCCATTGGAGGTGGAGGCGCAGATTGACTCCAAGGACGTCGGTTATGTCAAGATAGGCGATTTGGTGCGGGTCAAGCTGGACGCCTTTCCCTTCCAGAAACATGGGGCTTTAGTGGGATTGGTGGAGAGCATCAGCCAAGATGCCTTTGGTCGTAACCCCAGCAACGATGGCAGCGGTGGTGCGGTAGCCTCGTCACAAGGGGGGGGTACTAACGCGTTTTTCATCAGTCGCATCCGTTTGACCACTACTGAATTGAAGGAGAATCGCAAACACTTCCGTTTGTTGCCCGGCATGACCTCTTCCTCAGAAATTGTAGTGGGACAGCGGAGTGTCATCTCCTACTTCCTCTACCCGCTGCTGCGGGTGTTTGACGAATCGGTGCGGGAGCCGTCGTGATTTTTACCGATAGCCACGCCCACCTCGATTTTCCCGATTATGATCAGGACCTGACCGAGGTACTAGGACGAGCTGAGCAGGCCGATATTGGTTGGATCAATACCATCGCCACCCGGCTGGAGCAGGCCCAGCTGTTGCGCCAGCTCACCGAACGTTGGTCTGGCATGGTGGGGTCAATCGGGGTCCATCCCCACTACACCTCTGAGCGCACCATTACCGTTGAGGAGATTGTGGCGGCTTGCCAGCAAGCGGGGGAGGTGGTGGCCATTGGTGAGACCGGGTTGGATTTTCACTACCAGTTCAGTGACCGGCAGCAGCAAGCAGACAGCTTTCGCTTGCATATCCGCACCGCACAAGCCTTGGGTTTGCCTCTAATCGTCCATACCCGTGAGGCGGAAGCCGAGACCATGGCCATTATGGAGCAGGAGCAGGCGTGGCGAAGCGGGGCGGTGCTGCACTGCTTTACTGCTTCAGATGCCATGGCACGTTGGGCCATTGATCGCGGCTTGTACCTTTCTTTTTCTGGGGTGGTCACCTTCAAAACGGCTGATACCTTGCGCCAGACCGCCGCTTGGATTCCAGACGATCGGTTACTGATCGAAACCGATTGTCCTTATTTGGCCCCGGTACCCCATCGCAGCAAGCGCAACGAACCCGCTTATGTGGTCCACACCGCCGCTGTATTGGCAGCGGTGCGCCAACAGGATATCGTTGCGGTTGCCGATCGTACCACGGCCAATTTCCAGCGGCTGTTTCGTATTGAGGCTGACCCTGGCCAACGCGAAATATTGGCCTATACCATCGGCAATGGCCTCTATCTCAACATCACCCGTGGCTGTACCCTCCACTGCCAGTTTTGCCCCAAATGGACGGCACCAATTGTCCATCAGTACGATCTTTCCTTGCGCCACAACCCAACCACGTCTCAGCTGATCGCGGCCATTGATGAGGTATCGGGGGGGGATGTCAGCCGTTACTACGAAGTGGTTTTCTGTGGTTATGGTGAACCAACTTTACGCCTGCCTATTCTGCTAGAGGTAGCCGCCGAGATCAAGCGTCGTGGTGGTCAGCGCGTGCGGTTGAATACCGACGGCTTGGCCAACCGGGTCTATAACCGCGACATCACCCCCCAATTGCGGGGGCTGATCGATGCCATTTCCATTTCTCTCAATGCCCAAGACGAAGAGACCTATAACCGCCACTGCCAGCCGGCACTGAGCGGCTCTTATCCGGCGTTACTGGACTTTATCCAGGCGGTGCGGCAGCAGGTCCCCGAGGTGACTGTGACGGCGATCCAGGGGTTACCAGGGGTAGAC
>JADGCM010000259.1 GCA_015228995.1 Magnetococcales bacterium | reverse complement strand
GAGGAGAATATCGAGTGCCACCGTTGGGGCGAGATCCCCACCTTCTCTTTTACCCCCAAGCCGCATTGGGAGTTGGGCGAGGCTCTGAATATACTCGATTTTTCCGCTGGTACGCTCTTGGCCGGGGCGAGATTTACCGTTTTTCGTGGCATGGGGGCACGGCTCAATCGGGCTCTCATCCAGTTCATGCTAGATTTACATACAGGAGAGCATGGTTATACGGAGATCCTGCCACCTTTTTTTGCCAATGCGGAGTGTCTGCAGGGGACGGGGCAGTTGCCAAAGTTTTCGGAGGAGTTGTTTGCAGCGCGTAACGATCCCTATTATCTTATTCCTACGGCTGAAGTACCCTTAACCAATCTGGTGCGCGAACGTATCCTGGATGAAGCTGACCTGCCGTTGCGCATGACAGCCTGGACGCCCTGTTTTCGACGGGAAGCCGGTGCAGCAGGACAGGATACCCGTGGTTTGATCCGCCAACACCAATTTGACAAAGTCGAACTGGTCTGGATTAGCAAGCCAGAGGAGAGTGCCGCAGCTTTGGAAGCGTTGACACGCCATGCTGAAATCGTTTTGGAAACCTTGGGCTTGCCCTATCGTCGTATTGAACTGTGTACGGGTGATCTGGGTTTTTCAGCGGCCAAGACCTACGATCTGGAAGTCTGGTTGCCAGCGCAGGGACGTTATCGGGAGATCTCATCCTGTTCCAATACCCACGACTTTCAGGCGCGCCGTATGAAAGCCCGTTTTCGCCGTCAAGAGGGAGATCGGCGTATCGAGTTTGTCCATACCCTGAATGGCTCTGGTCTTGCTGTTGGACGTACTTTGGTTGCGATCCTGGAAAATTATCAGCAGGCAGATGGTAGTGTTGTCATTCCATCAGCCTTACGTCGTTATATGGGTGGTTTAGAGGTGTTGCGTCGCTAAAAAAAATCGTGTATTCTAGCCCCTTCTCTCGCTAATTTATATATGGATGGGTGGCCGAGCGGTTGAAGGCAACGGTCTTGAAAACCGTCAAACTTGCAAGAGTTTCGTGGGTTCGAACCCCACCCCATCCGCCATTATTCTCTCCTTCGTTGAAGCAGCAATACGTTAGAGATTACTCTTAATGTCTGGCACACCACTCACCGTCACCCCCATTCTTGTCCGTCAGGACAACTATATCTGGATGTTACCGACTCTGCCCCGTGCCATGGCGGCAGTCGATCCAGGTGAGGCTGATCCTGTCATCGCCTTTTTGGTGGAGCGTGGCATGCAACTCTCCCATATTCTCATCACCCATCACCATACCGACCATATCGGTGGCGTTGAGGTATTACGGCAGCGTTATCCAGGCTGTATCGTGGTAGGATCGGCGGCTGACGTGCATCGATTGCCGACCCTCGACCAAGCGGTGATCGATGGCGATACTGTCGGCATCGGCGACCTGCGGGTACAAGTCATAGCTACACCGGGACATACTCTCGGTCATGTCGTCTATCATGTTGCCGATGCCATCTTTACTGGTGATACCCTCTTTTCTTGCGGCTGTGGTCGGCTTTTTGAAGGGAGTGCGGCTCAGATGTGGCACTCTTTACAACGTTTAATGGCACTATCAGAAACCTGTCGTATCTTTCCAGGCCATGAATACACCCTGCTCAATCTGGGATTTTTGCTTGAGCTAGAGCCAGAAAATCAGGCGATCCTGGCGTGGTTGGAGCTGGCACAAGGCTTGATACGCCAAGGTAAGCCAACGCTACCGGTCAGCTTGGCCCATGAGAAAAAGATCAACCCTTTTCTCCGTTGTCATCTGCCAGCAATGGCACAAAAAGTCGGGTTGCCTGATCAACCAGCAGAAGTGGTCTTTGCAAGATTAAGGGAAATGCGTAATCGAATGTAAAGAATCGTGAATTGGCTGCCGCACCTCACCATATAGGGATCATAGAGAAACGATACCATGCTCGAAACAAATGCAAAACCCAGCAAAAACCTGATGGTTTTCAAGAAAAAAACCGAATCACCAACCGAAAAAGCTCCTCTTGGACCGCCATGGAAAGTTCTAGTGATTGATGATGATCATCAAGTGCATCTGCTGACGACAGAGATCCTTAAAGAATTTATCTTTGAAAATCGCCCTATCGCCCTGTTTTCTGGTTACTCCAAGGCAGATGCCGAAACACTGCTGACGACCCATCATGATGCTGCGGTCATTTTTCTGGATGTGATCATGGAGACCAACTACGCTGGTTTGGAGGTTGTCAAGTATATCCGCGAAGCGCAGAATA
>JADGCM010000258.1 GCA_015228995.1 Magnetococcales bacterium | reverse complement strand
TGTCCCATGGCCCAATAAGCCGAGCCGAGGTTGCAATGAATGACACTTTCACGCGGTGCCACCTGGATAGCCTGCTGATAGTAAGTAATTGCCTCAGCAAAAGCGGCACGGTCATAACAGTCATTGCCCTGTTGGAACAGCCGGTTGGCCTGTGGTGGCAGAGTCACTACTTTACCGCCGGGCTTACCACTTGTTGGAGGAGTACTATCGCGCCGCACCACTGGCGTTGTTGGCGGACGAGCAGAAGAACGCGATTTTCTCATGCCAACAGTCCAGTACTATTTGGCTCCACAAGTGACGCTACGAATCGGTGCAAACCCCTTCTGTGTCAGCAAGCACTGTCCTTCATCGCTCTTGATCCAATCCAAGTAGGCCTTTAGATTTCCTGATGGCTCGCCATCGGTGTACATGAAGAGTGGGCGTGCAATCGGGTAACTACCATCAATGGCCGCGGCAACCGTCGCTTCAACGACGGCCGTATTGCGATCTTTTGAGATTTTTAGCTTCTTAACGTCGGTGGCATCGTAAGCCATGCTGACGTAACCAATGGCACAGGGATCTTTATTGATTATTCCAGGTATATCATCTGAATTGTGCACATCGACAACGTTGACATCGTGCCTAAACTCACGTTGTTTACCTAGAATCGTCTCTTGAAAAAACAGGTGTGTACCAGACCAGACTGGTCTTCCCACGACAGTTATTTTGTTTTTTTGGCAACCCGGAACGGCGACACCCAGTTTGTTCCAGTCATCAATGCTGCCCCCTTCACCGTAAATTTCCGCTAAACTCGGCACGGAAGTCCAAGACAAAGGATTGGCCTTATTGACCAGGATCGACAGCGCATCGTAACCAACAAGGTGCTCCTTTGGGTTGACGCCGTTCCTATTGGCTTCCAGAAGTTCCTTTTTCTTGATCGCACGACTAGAGTTAGCCAAGCCAGCTGTTTTGTTGATGAGAGCCAAAAAGCCCGAGTCTGAACCACACCCCCTGACATCAATCGCCACGTCAGGATTGATGCTCTGATAAGCCGTAGCCCACGCCTGGGCGATAGGGATTAACGTATCAGATCCTCTGTTGTGAATCGTATCACGGGCATGCCCCACCACCGATAGCGTACAACAAGCAAGGAAGGTGCTTGTAAAAGCAAAATATTTCATACCAAAACCCCTTGTTTTCATCACCAGCTACTATGATCCATAACCATAAATTTGTGTTGAGGATTATATCTGTTCGTCCCTGTTTTGGTCAAGAAAAAAATGCAGCGTAACCGTTCAATCCCCCTGTTTAGGCGGCGATTGTTATTGTTATAAAAATGATGCTGACAATCACCTAAAACGCAGCAAACGGCGCCCATTGAGGATCACCAGTAAACTGGTCCCCATGTCGGCCAGTACCGCCATCCATAAGGTGGCCGCACCCAGGGCCGATAATACCAGGAAAAAACCTTTGATACCAATAGATAAGGCAATATTTTGCCAGAGGATATGGTGGGTTGCCTGTCCCAGACGAATAAAGGTGCTGACGTGACGCAAATCATCGTTCATGATGGCGACGTCGGCTGTTTCCAAGGCGGTATCGGTGCCGGTGTGGCCCATGGCAATGCCGATGGAGGCACGCGCTAGTGCTGGGGCGTCATTGATGCCATCCCCGACCATGGCCACGACACCAAACTGCTGCACCAACTCTTCAATGGCCTGCAATTTTTCTTCGGGCAGCAGCTCGGCGCGGACATCGTTGATGCCAGCATGATCGGCAATGGCCTGAGCGGTAGCACGGTTGTCTCCGGTCAACATGGTGACACTGATGCCCATGTCGTTCAAGGAACGCAACGCGGCGGTTGCTTGATCGCGCATACGGTCCGCTACCGCAATCACCGCCAACGCCGCGCTGGATGAGGCCAAGACCACCACCGTTTTTTGGGCTTGTTCCAGTGGTGTCAGTATCTGCTCAATCTCCGGGCGACACAGACCCAATTCTTCTAACAGACGATGGTTGCCGATATGGTAAACCTCATCCGTGAGGGTGCCACGGATACCGCGTCCAACCAGGGCCTCGCAATGGTGCGCTGGCATCAGCGGCCGCTCTGAGCCCCAAGCGACGGTGATGGCATGGGCGACTGGATGTTCGGAATGGGCTTCTAAACTGGCGGCCAGATGCAGGATAGAGTCATGATTATGCCCCGCCAGTGGGATGAGATCGGTCAGTTCTAATCGACCATGGGTGAGGGTACCGGTTTTATCGATGGCAATGGCCTTGATTTGGTGGGCCT
>JADGCM010000257.1 GCA_015228995.1 Magnetococcales bacterium | reverse complement strand
CATGATGGAACCCTATGCCATCTGTTTTAATAAATCGGAGATCGCCGATAGCGACAACACATAACGTGCGGCCTGCCGTTCAATGGCTTGGCGCGGCATGTCAAAGACAACACAGCTTTCTTGATCTTGGGCGATGGTGAGGGCGCCGCACCGCGACATGGCCAATAAACCATCGGCGCCATCGCTACCCATGCCGGTCAGTAAAATAGCCGCTCCATATTGACCATGACAGCGGGCAACCGAGTGAAACAGTTGATCAATCGACGGATGATTTTCGGACGGCTCTGTTTGTTTGGAGATGACAAAGCAGCCATCGGTATCGATAGCCAACTGGTCGCTCTCAGGGGCAAAATAGACACAGCCTCCCCTTGGTCTGTGGCCATGAACCGCCGTTTTAACCGGTAATGCCGTCCGCTGCGACAACCATTGCATGAATTCAGCGAGAAAGCCAGTGCTGATATGTTGCACACATAAAATGGGCAACGACCAATTTGACGGTAACTGCGATAGCAGGGTCTTGATTGCCTGAGGCCCTCCCATAGAAGCCCCAATCGCTACCAGCCGAGGTCGTGCCCGCAGGGCATGGACGCTCCGTAATAGGGTGGTGGCCGATGAAACGGTGGCTGGATAGCCAAACAACCGTTGGTCCGACGGTGCTGCTGGTTGCAGAGAAGGTGGGCGCAGACGCTTCTGACCAGGAATAACACTGGCCAGCACCCTGATTTTATGGGCTAATTCGCGCACCAGTGCCGCGTTGGCCTCTTGGAGTCCCCCTTTTGGTTTTGGAAAGACATCAATCGCCCCAGCTTCCAGTAGATGAAAGATGTGGACATCGTCGCCGCGTTGCTGCACCGAGATGCTGACGACGAGGATAGGCAGTGGATGACGAGCCATCACCTCACGCACCAGCATCAGGCCGTTCACGCCCGGCATGTGCAGGTCGGTACAGACGACGTGTGGCTGCACCGTTGGAATCAATTGCAAGGCTTCAGCGCCATCCCGCGCTTTGCCTACCACAGTGACCCCATCGATTTGGCTGATCATGCGGCTTAACACCGCCAGAGCCACCGGGGAATCGTCGACTAAGAGGACGCGGATCATAGCAATCTCCGCAAGGTATCCAGGAACACTTTTTGTTCAAACGTCGGTTTGGTGATATAAGCACTGGCTCCCACTTCCAGACCCCGGCGCATGTCGGCGTCCGATGCGAGCGAGGTAACCAATAGCACGGGCAGATGTTGCCAAGCTTGATGTTGACGGATTTTTGCCGTCAGATCAAGACCATCCAGATTAGGCATTTGCACATCCGACACCACGGCATCGACCGAATGCAACGCCAGTTTATGCCAAGCGTCCAGACCATCGACAGCCACCAGCACTTCGTAACCGGCCGCCTCTAAAATACGTTTTTCTTGGGTACGGGTGGTGATAGAGTCTTCCACCAGCAGCACACGAGGTTTGGCCTGGGTCTGGCTGACCGTTGCTGCCGCTGCGATAGGGGCGGTCCTATTGGTGTCGTGACGGCGGCGCTCACGGGCTGAGATGAGCAAATCGGCAACATTGAGGACTGCACAAATCTCGCCGCTCCCCAAAATGGTACTGCCAGCTAAACGATGGACCCGTTTGAGTAAGACACCATTGGCTTTAATCACCACGTCTAGTTGGTCGATGATTTCATCAACAAACAGGGCGAGACGTTGATTGTGGGCGGAGAGAATCAAACACTCTGATTCTGAACCGGTGGGCAGACCCAGCAGTTCCGCCAGATGGATCACCGTCACTGGCCCCCCTTCCAAGGCGATGACCCGTTCGCCTTCAAACAGGAAGACCTGTTCGTGCCGCACGCGCCGCACCATTAGAATCCCATCAAGTGGTAGGGCAAAGGGGCGATCCGCTACCCGTACCACTACCACCGGTGTGGTGCTCAACGTCACCGGTACGGTGATGGTGAAAGTGGTGCCTTGACCGGGGTGGGAATGGACTTGAATCGTGCCTTTGAGCCGCTCAATGTCGGTACGTACCGCATTGAGTCCAATGCCACGCCCGGAAATATCGGTGACCATTGCCGCTGTGGATAACCCAGCGATGAACAGCAGTCCGTAGAGCTGTTCTGGTGTCCATTTAGAGAGCTCTTCGGCGGTATGGACCTGATGACGGATGGCCTCACGACGGATGGCGTCTAAGTCGATGCCGCCCCCATCATCCTCCACTTCCAACACAACGGAGGCGGGGGTACGGCTGGCCCGGACGGTAATGGTCCCTTGTTGTCTCTTGCCTCGGGCG
>JADGCM010000024.1 GCA_015228995.1 Magnetococcales bacterium | reverse complement strand
TGCTCAGGCTGGTTGCCTAGTGTGAAAAACTCACAAACCGTGAAACTTCAGTTTAGGCTAAACAACCCAGCATAACTTATACGCGATGTTGGCTTGACATTCAAGCCTGGATTTTAGAGGCACGGCTACTCAATTCGAAAATATCCGGTAACCACAGCCCTATCAGTCATGGTTGCCAATAAGCGGTGACGTGTACTGGGTTAATCTTGATCCAACGATTGGTACGGAAATCAGGAAAACCAGCCCGGCTCTGATCGTATCACCGGATGATTTGAATGCTATCATGCCGCGTGTGATCATCGCACCGTTGACCAGTCAAGGCCACCACTAGGGTGTCGACCAGAGGTAATATTTGCAGGCAAATCCGCACGTATTTTACTTTATTGGTAACCATGGCCGATAGGACCGTGGTTACCGTGGTTACCAAACCCTTAAGGGGTATAGTAGCAGGTATCAACGCCAAACCATAAACACGATTGCACCTTAAATAGCCGGTAGATGGGACAGCGTCCGATAAAGCCGGTTACCAGAGGCAAAAGGCCGACCCATCCCCAGACGGTCTGCGGACCGACCAATATCAAAGACATGAGTAGGACACCGACCACAATGCGGATAGCTCGGTCCATAGAGCCAACATTTTTTCTCATGTTATTTGTCATCCTCGTCCATTTCGCCCGATAACATCTCATGGATTTCACAAGCCAACGACCAATGCTGCACCCCCTCAAAGAGGCAGTCTTGGTCATCACTACGACAGATACTGTAACCATTCTCCATAAGTTCTATATTGATTGTCATGGTATTTAATTCCTTACTTATTCGTTGTTACGTTATTTACAGTGACCATTTGTTGTGATCACATACCCTATAGAGTGTCGTAATGATCAAAAGGTTCCACATTTTAGAATTGCTGATCTTGACTTTACTACCCTGATTGGTATATCCATCAAGGTTGTTGGTGCCTCTGCCAGCTATTGCATTTCGGATCAAGGGAGTATCTTCTATGACACCCAAAACAGGCCCGTCGCGCTTGTGGCTGGTTTTCGTGGGCGGCGCAGCCGCCGGATCCATCCTGCTGGCCGGATTTCACTTCACCTTAATGGATGGCTTTACCAATAGCCTTGAAATGTGCATCTCCTGCCACGAAATGGATGGCGTCTACAAGGAGTACCAGAAGAGCACCCACTACCAGAACCGATCAGGAGTGCGTGTCGTCTGCTCCAGCTGTCATATACCGCACGGCAAAGGGGTGGTCGACTACGTCGACAAACTGATGGATAAGGTGATTGTCGGTGGACGTCACCTCTACCATCATGTCATTGGCACTTATCCCGATGAAGCGTCATTTGCCAAGCACCGCTATCGGTTAGCCCAGAGCGTGTTGGAGAACATGCGTCAGCGTGACTCGAAAGAGTGCCGTCAGTGTCACAGCTACCAAGCGATGCAGCTATCGGCCCAGGAGCGTTCTGCGGCCAGCAAACATGACAAGATGATGAAAGATGGCAATAAAACCTGTGTCGACTGTCACACCGGTTTTGTCCACGAAGAACAACAGGAACCGGCTGCGGTAGTCGATAACCAGAAGGACAATAACCAGAAAGGAAACTGATCTGCCATGCTGCCAACATTTCACGGCTACAAGTTTTTGACGATCCATCTAGGCCGGCTGTCACTGGTAGCCCTGCTACTGGCTCCAATAGCATCGGTCCAGGCCGAATCATCGGAAAAGGCACGCTACATTGAGTCAGTCATCACCGTGCTCAATATACATGCTGATGCCATTCGTCAGCTGGCCAACCACAATTTTCGTTACAGTCATAATCTGGCCCGTCACGCCAATGCGCTGCACGATACTTTTGGCTTAGTGGGCCCCATGGATTGGCATGCTGCCGAAGCAGTAACCCTACAGAAGATCAGCAAGGATCAACCAAGTTTGACGGCTGGCCAGTTTGAAAAAATGGCGTCTCAATGTCAAAAATCAATGAAAACGCTTCAGCGAGCCACCCTGCAGCGGATCGAAAAAGGAGGAGAGGCTGCACCGGTCATCAAAGCACTGGACGATGTGCAGCAGAAGTGCAACGACTGTCACTATCTGCTAGGAGGTACGGTACCGGAAGTGTGGCGTCGGTCCGACCGATAGACCGGCCGCCACCCCTATTTTTTCAATTTACCATCGCTAACCATGGCTCGGCTTGCCCGCCGGTACTCTCGATTGCCAGCGTCCCGAACCCACCCATGCCCAAGCCATCAGTTGGCAGCGTCTGTAAGCTGCTATAGCTATCGATGGCCAGCGCCAACCGAGCCGAACGAGCAGAACGGGCTGCTGGGTCGATGGTGATCCGTAACGGTAGAGAGAGCTCACTGCTGCCCCTATCGCTCCTTTGACTGGCGCGGATGGTGTGGGTGCCAACTGGCAAGCTGATATCTTTGGTCCACCTGCCATCGGCAGCGGTGATCGAGAGGGTGCTAATTGGCACCTCTTCATCAAACAGCGTTAAACTGGCTCCTTTGATCCCACTGCCACTAATGGTCAGTGCCGAGGTGTTGGCGGTGATATTGTCATTGTTGGAAACACCGGTATCGTCAACAGCAGCCAGATCTAAGTTGGTGGGAGCTGCTAAGGTTGCAGCCGCCGCAGTGACGATCACCAAGAGAGCAACACTTGGCAGGCTACTGGCACCACTGGCACTATCTACTTGCACGGCCTTGATACTATGGCTGCCTGCTTTTAGAGCGATATCGGCCCCCCAGGTGGCGCCAGTGACGTTAACGGTGGTCAATGGCTCACCACTGTCGATGATCCCATCGTTGTCCTTGTCATCAAATAGCACCAGTTTTTTGCCAACCATACCGCCGCTGCCACGGATCGTTAGGGCCGTCGTTTTGGAGGTAATATTATCGCTGTTAGAACTGCCGTCGTCGTCGTCAACGGCAAGATCAAGATCGGTGGGTGTGGTGGGTGAGGCGACACCATTAACTGTGACCATCAAGGCCGTTGAGGTATTACTGACGTTACCGGCCCCATCGATCTGCACCGCCTGGATGGCGTGACTACCGGCCACCAAGCTGATATCGGCATTCCAACTTGCACCGGTGGTACTGGTCGTCACCAGCGCCTCACCGCTGTCGATGATCCCATCGCTGTTTTTGTCACTAAACAGAATTATCTTGGCATTGGCTTCTCCACCTTTGCCGCTGATGGTTAAGCCAGTCATCTGCGAGGTGACGTTATCGCTGTTAGAAACGCCATTGTCGTCAGCAGCGGCTAGGTCTAGAGCAACTGGGACCGATGGTAGGGTGGTGTCCACAGTCATTGCCAGAGCCGTTGATGCCTTGCTGCTGTTGCCAGCGAGATCGGTCTGGATGGCCTTCATGGCGTAACTACCCGCTTTCAGGCTGAGATTCACACTCCAATCAGCCCCACCGATGCTGGTGGTGGTCAATGGCTCGCCACTGTCGATCACCCCATCGCTATCTTTGTCGGTAAATAACACCAGCGTCGTCCCGACTTCACCACCACTGCCGCTGATGGTGAGGGCACTGGTTTGTGAGGTGATGTTGTCGGAGTTGGATAGGCCGGTATCATCAACGCTAGCCAGATCAAGCGCCGTTGGTAGAGCGGGCGTGGTGGTATCCACCGTCAGCCGCAACACCTCTGAAGCATCACTCTTATTACCTTTGGCATCGGTTTGTATCGCCCGGATATTATGGCTGCCAGCCACCAGATTGACGTCACCACTCCAACTCGAATTTGCACTGGTAATCGTGATGGTCGTCAGCCCTTCACCACTGTCGACCACTCCATCGTTGTCCCGATCAGCAAACAGCACCAACTTGTTACCCGCTTTGCCACTGCCACCGCTGATGGTTAGAGACTTGTTGTTTTTGGTGATGTCGTCACTCGCAGAAAGGCCGGTATCATCGGCAGTCGCCAGATCAAGCCCGGTGGGGACCGCAGGCAGGGTAGAATCGACGCTGATCGTTAACGCCGCTGACGCTGGGCTGCTATTGCCCGCTGCATCGGTCTGAATCGCCTTGATGGCGTGGCTACCGGCGGCCAGATTAATATCCGCGTTCCATGACGCACCGGCGACCTTGGTCGTGGTCAAAGCCTCGCCACTGTCGTTGACCCCATCGCTGTCCTTGTCGTCAAACAAGATCAACATCGCTCCCACCTCGCCACCGCCGCCGTTGAGGGTAAGACCACTGACTTGGCTGGTGATATTGTCACTGTTGGAGTTACCTGAATCATCCGCGCTGGCTAGATCGAGAGCCGCAGGTATGGCAGGAGCGGTGGTATCCACCGTCACTTCCAACACTGCTGAGGCATCGCTGCTATTGCCTGCAACGTCGATTTGAACAGCCCGAATAATGCGCCTACCAGGCGTTAGGCTGACATCAACACTCCAGCTCTCACTGGTGATGCGGCTGGTGCTCAAGGCCTCGCCACTCTCGATCACACCATCGTTATCATAATCATCGAACAGCACCAAACTGGCGCCAATTTCCCCCCCTTTACCAGCGATGGTGAGGTCAGACGTCTGCTTGGTGATGTGGTCATTGTTGGAAGAACCACTATCGTCGGCAGCGGATAAATCAAGTGCCGTCACCACCGATGGCCACAGGATATCCGTCGTCATCGACAAAATGGACGAAGCAGCGCTGCTGTTGCCCGCGACATCGATCTGCACGGCTCGGATCGCATGGGTACCAGACCACAGGCCGGTATCCACGCTCCAGGCAGCGGTGACGACCCCAACAGTGGTGAAACCCTCCCCCTGATCGACGAGGCCGTTGTTATTTTTATCATCGAACAAAATCAGATTGGCCCCTGGTTCGCCACCGGCGCCGCTGAAGGTCAGTCCATGGACACGATTGGTGATGTTGTCACTGTCGGAAAGGCCCATGTCGTCGGCAGCGGCCAAATCAAGACCCGTCACTGCTGTCGGGGCAATGGTATCCAAGGTGAACAGTAACCCATTTGACATCAGACTGACATTACCGGCCCGATCAATCTGACGTGTATAAACACGATTGCTGCCCGCAATCGCCCCGAAAGAGTTGTCCCAATGGCTGCCATCGTTGCTGTATTGCACCACGGCGCCACTCTCAACACCAGCGACGGTAACCGCACCGTTATTGGTGATTTGGTCGCTGTTGCTACGACCCCCGTCAATGGCTAGGGCAACGATGGGGGCGGCCGGTGCTGTCGTATCGACCGTCAGCCGCAACGCCGCCGATGTCGCACCACTGTTACCGGCGGCATCGAACTGTCTCGCTTTGAGGAGATGGGTGCCAGAGACCAAACTGATATCGGCACTCCAGGTCGTAGCAGAGACAAGGGTGGTGACCAACGCTTCCCCAGCGTCGATATTGCCGTCGTCATCTTTATCCCGAAACAACACCAGCGTTGCCCCAACATCGCCGCCCGCACCACTGAGGGTTAGGTTACTGGTCTGGTTGGTCAAATCGTCGCTGTTGGAGGAACCAGCATCGTCCGTAGCAGCTAGGTCAAGGGCCGTTGCTGCCGGAGGGGGGGTCGTATCCAAGGTGAACAACAATGGCGCCGAGGCCGCGCCGCTATTGCCAGCAACGTCGATCTGACGCACATAAACCGTATTGCTGCCCGCAACCGCCCTGAAAGAGCTGCCCCAACTGCTACCATCGGTACTATATTGCGGCGTCGCACCGCCCTCCAGACCGATCAGGGTCAACGCGGCGTTGCTGGTGATGTTGTCGCTGGCACTGATACCGGTATCATGTGTCAACACCACAGTTGGCGCCAGCGGCGCGATGGTATCGAGTGTAAACAGCAACAACGTTGATACCGCACTGATATTGCCCGCGGCATCGATCTGACGCACATAAACATAGTTGCTGTGATTGGCAGCCGCTGTAAAGAGCGTGCCCCAGCTGCCGTTATTGTTGTTGTATTGCAAGGTGGCACCGCTCTCAGTGGCGGTGACCGTTAGCGCCCCATTGTTGGTAATTTGATCGCTGGCACTGCTGCCGGTATCGTTGGTTAGAACCACCGTCGGGGCCGCTGGCATGGTGAGATCCCAAGTAAATAGTAACGCGGCCGATGCGGCGCTGCTGTTGCCCGCGACATCGACCTGTCGTACATAGACCGTGTTCCCCCCTGGGTTAGCGGTAAAAGAGCTGCTCCAGCTGCTGCCGTCGCGACTGTATTGTAAGGTGGCGTTGTTCTCGATGGCCGTGACCGTCAGCTCTGCCTCACGGCTGATGTTATCGCTAGCGCTGCTACCGGTGTCATTGGTCAAGACAACGGCCGGAACGACCGGAGCTGTGGTATCGATGGTGAGCAGCAGCGGCTCTGAAGCAACACTGCTGATGCCAGCAATACTGGTTTGGGTGGCGGTGAGAGCGTGGCTGCCAGCTACCAAAGCCGTATCGACACGCCATGAGCCGTTGGCAACGACCGTCGTCGCCAGTGGTGTCGTCCCCTCAAATAGTGTCACCGCATAACCATTATGGCCATTACCGCCGATGGTTAGGTTCGTTGTTTGGTTGGTAATATCGTCGTGGTCGGATAAACCGGCGTCATCAGCAGCGGCCAAATCAAGCCCGGTAGGGGAGGCGGGGGTGCTATAGTCGACGGTGATGACCAGCGCTACCGAGGCACTGCTGGCATTACCAGCGGCATCAGTCTGAACAGCCCGGATGGCGTGGGTGCCCCCATGGAGACCCACATCACTACTCCAAGAGCTGCTGCTACCGATGGCAACAGTTGCCAACTCCTCACCGTTATCGATCTCGCCGTCTTGATCGGTATCGCGGAATAACAGCAGGGTTGCACTGGTTTCGCCGCCACTGCCACTGATCGTCAAACCACTGGTCTGGGCGGTGAGGTTATCGCTGTCGGAACTGCCGCTGTCGTCGGCAGCGGCCAAATCTAGGCCAGTTGAGGCGGCTGGCGCCATGGTATCGATGGTGATCAGCAGAGCTGCGGACGCCAAACTCGTGAGCCCAGCGACACCGGTCTGCACCGCTTTGATGGCATGGCTACCCGCTCCTAGATTGATGTCGGCGCTCCAAGCCGTTGCGGTCACAGCTGTTGTCGCCAATGACTCGCCGCTATCGATTGCATCATCCAGGTCTTGATCGTCAAACAGTATCAACACAGCGCCCACTTCGCCGCCGTTGCCAGCAATGGTCAGGTCACTGATCTGTTTGGTCAGGTTATCACTATTAGAACGACCGGTATCGTCGGCAGTGGCCAAATCAAGCTGGGTGGGAGCGGCTGGCATCGAAGCCGTAACGGTGAGATCCAGCGCCATTGATGCAGGGCTTAGATTACCCGCCCGATCCATCTGGACGGCGCGGATGGCGTGGGTAGCAGAAGTCAAGTCAATGTCGGCACTCCAAGCCGTCGCTGTCACGTTGGTGGTGGCCAACGCCTCACCACTGTCGAGCACCCCATCGTTGTTCTGATCTTTGAACAGCACCAGCACAGACCCCGCTTCTCCACCACCACCGCTGATGGTCAGGGCGCTGACTTGGTTGGTGATATCGTCGCTGCTGGAACGGCCGCTGTCGTCCACAGCAGCCAGATCAAGATCGGTCACCATGGATGGCGTCTCGGTGTCGATGGTCACCCGCAATGCCGCCGATGCCACACTATTGCCAGCTGTATTGGTCTGCACCGCTCGGATGCTATGAGTGCCTGCCATGAGGCTAATGTCAGCGCTCCAGGCTGCGGCCGTTATGCCGGTGGTCGCCAATTCCTCGCCACGGTCGATAACCGCGTTTCCGTTGCCATCATCGAACAACACCAAAGTGTTGCCCGCTACCCCCCCCTCACCGCTAATGGTCAAACTGCTGACCTGGTTGGTCAGATCGTCATGATTTAAAACGCCGCTATCGTCGGCAGCTGCCAGATCGAGACCGGTCAAGAGAGGTGGATGGAGGATGGATGCCGATAGCTGATAACTGCCGGTACTGCCACCATAGCCCACAGCAGCCACAAAATAGTTGCCACTGACCACAGGGGTATAGACCAACCGCGCACTCAAGCTGGCGCCGCCATCCTCACCGACGGAGAGCAACGTGCCATTTTGATCCCGCAGCTGGAGATAAGGATCGGCCAGTGGCCCTTGTGCTGTGGCCAACCCTACCAAATCGAAGGTGTAAACACTGCCCACCGTCAAGTTGATCGCAAACCAATCGACATCCTCCGCGATCTCGATCATGCCCGTCGCCGGATGGCCGACCGACAAGCGCCCGGTGGTATCGGCAGCGGCGGCATAGTCGTCCGGGATATTTACGACGATGGGTAACGCTACGGAGACTTCGCTGCTGTTACCGGCCCGATCATTCTGGATCGCCTTGATGGTATGGCTACCGACTGCCAACATGATGTCGGCACTCCAGGTCGTTGCCACCACGTTCATGGTGTTCAAAGCCTCGCCAGCACCGATGAGACCATCGTTGTCCCGATCATCAAACAGCACCAGCGTTGCCCCGATTTCACCGTCGCTACCACTGATGCTCAAATCACTGGTGTGACGGGTAATATTATCGCTGTCGGAAGGGCCACTGTCGTCGGATGCTGCCAGATCGAGCCCCGTTGGAGTGGAGGCGGTTGTATCGACTGTCACATTCAACGCCGCCGATGCGACGCTGCTGTTGCCCGCCAGAATCTGCACAGCCTTGACAGCGTGGGTGCCCGCTGCCAGATCAGCATTGACTGTCCATTCCACCGTCGTAACGCCAATAGTGGCCAACGTCTCGCTGCCATCAATGACATCGTCGCCGTCTTGATCCGCAAACAGCACCAACGTTGCACCGGCCATCCCGCCACTACCGCCGATGGTCAGGGCGCTAGTCTGATTGGTGATATTGTCGCTATCGGAAGAACCGCTATCAGAAGCAGCAGCAAGGTCAAGCCCGGTCGGTACGGGTGGAACCCCATCGTCCACCGTGATCATCAACGCTGTAGACGCCGTGCTGTTATTGCCCGCCGCATCGGTCTGGATGGCTTTAATCACATGAGTGCCCATAGTCAGAGCCACATCAGCCGCCCATACCGCTGCCGTCACGTTGGTGGTGACCAACGCCTCATCACTGCCGATGCGACCGTCGCTATTCTTGTCTTCAAAGAGCACCAGTGTGGCGCCAATTTCACCGCTGCCACCACTAATGGTCAATGCACTGGTCTGTCTGGTAAGATCGTCACTATTGGAGTTACCGGAATCGTCAACAGCGGCAAGATCCAGACCGGTCAGCACCGGCACGGTGTTGTCCACGGTGACCAGCAACGCCGCCGATGCCGTACTACTGGTCCCAGACAGGGTTTGAATGGCTTTGATGTTATGGATCCCCGCCACCAAATCAACATCCGCATTCCAGGTCGTGGTTGTAACAGCAGCGGTGGCCAACGCCTCGCCACTGTCGATGACACCATCGTTGTCTTGATCTGCGAACAACACCAACGTCGCCCCGACCACCCCACCACTGCCGCTGATGGTCAGAGTGCTGGTTTGAGAGGTGAGGTTATCGCTGTCGGATCGGCCCGTGTCGTCGGCAGCAACCAGATCAAGGGCAGTGGGGGGAGTCACCACAGTGACGATCAGCGCCTCGGATGGGGGACTGCTGTTGCCGATCACACTATTGGCCTCAAAATAATCCCATGAGGTCTTAATACTGAACACTCCGATACCGGAACAAACCACTACCAGATCTTCAGTAACAATATCAATCTTTGCAATTTCAAGAGTTTGACTATTATAGGTGTTGCCGTCATTATTCGAATCACCGGCACCGATACGATCCGCATCGCCACTGTAGGCCAACTTCATTCCGTTGTAGGTGGTGGTATAGGTCGGTGCCTTGAGTGGCGTTGTAAACAGGTACGAACCGGTTGGGTCACCACTATTGAGGGATGATCGGTCATAGGCAGCGTCCGGCAAAAAACCATTCTTATCTGTCAATAAAACAGATTTAACGGTAGAAAGTCTAATACCGTTCCGTCCCCACGTGGCATCATTGTCAGTACCGTCAGTAATAGCGGTGCCGACCAGATGCCGCCCACTACGAGTAAAAATTTGAATATCGTCTTCTGCGCCATTAAAACCGTCGATTGTGATGGCAATGTTCTTTGAACCGGCAGTGACGTAACCAAAAGAGACGATACCCGAGTTGAATCTACTCGTTACCCCATTGGTCAATCTGGAAGACAATGTCTGTACGTAGCCAGCGGTATTTACCTGCACCGCCTTAACGGCATGTGTGCCCGCCATCAGGCTGACATCCGCCGCCCAGGCAGCGGCAGTAATACCCGCCGTGGTCAGAATCTCGCCCGTATCGATGATATTATTGTTATTGCGGTCATCAAACAGCACCAGCCGATTGCCGGCCACACCACCACTACCGCTGATGGTCAAACTGCTGCTTTGTGAAGTGATGTTATCGCTATTGGAAGAGCCGGTATCGTCGGCAGAGGCGAGGTCAAGGGCAGACGGTGCTGTTACACTACCCATTATCGTTATCCCTTTCTTGATTTTTCTAAAAAAAATTCAGATAGGGGTGATTATAGGGATTTTTTAGAATCGGCGCAATAACGATTGATCAGGAAGGCGGGCTGGTACAGCCCGCCTCTGCTGCGGGACGACTACTTAACTTGAAGGGCTGCCTCTGCTGAGAAGCTCTGCCCCTTGTTATCCTTCCAAGTTACCTTAATCGGGCCACTCTCGACCGCCTTAATGGTAAATGAGAAATAGGGGTTTTTGGAGACGGCCGCACTCCACTCACTATCGATGATTGTCTTGCCCATGTACTCCACTTTTACCGACTCGATATAATGGGCTGGGATAATCTCGCCGCTCTCTTTGTCCTTGCGTAAGCCACTCTCCATGGGATGTTTGATCAAGGTTTTGATCTCGGCCATGGCCCCCTTAGCGACTGGTTCTTGAGGAGCACGTACCTTCGGATTACCAATTTCTTCCATATTCATCTACTCCACTACTATCCACGTTGGCATCGACGTTAGGCACAACCGCCCTCGGCAACATCCACCTTTTTAACGGCTCCAAACCGCTGCCCTTTGTTATTACGTGCCACGGCACGCACATTGGAGGCCTGGGCCATTTTGATACGCACCTCAAACTCTACCCGACCACTCTCGGGCAGAAATGAGAAACCGGCGACAAACGGCTTGGGGTTATTATCCACAAAGACCGCCACATATTCGATGTAATTGCCCGGCTCCTGCGGGTGATTAACCACCACTGGAACACGCACCAACGTGCCATTTTCCGCCTTATCCGGTGCCCCTAGTTCCACCTTACCCTCAGTGAGCGCACCCGCACCCACTTTTTCAGTAATGGCATCCTCTACCGCTGCCGCCTGTACCGGATGGACCCAGCCTAAGCCGCTCGCGCATGCCAAACCAACCGCACCAGCCCCGCGAAAAACGGCCCGCCGCGTTATACCAATCGGATTATCGTACATACACTCACCTCTATATCTACGTTGTCATCACTCTTTTTTCTCGCCCTGATCGCCCTTGCTGGCTGCTGCACTTTCCAACTCTTCTGGACTTTTGTGAGCGATGCCAGTGTGACAGTCAATACAGCTCTTACCACCCTCCATCGCTGCCTTATGTTTTTTCCCTGCCGAACGACCCTGTTCTTCGATGTTCATGGCCTCGAAGTTGTGACAGGCGCGACACTCTTTTGAGTCTCGCGATTTCATGTAGGCAATGACACTGGCAGCCAGTTCTGGGCGCGCCTTCTCAAACTTCTCCCTGGTATTGTAAGTGCCAATGAAATGGTGCCAAAGGTCCTTGGAACCGATATTGGCCTTAGCGATGATTTTATTGATCCAATCGGGAAACGTTTTACCGTGAGGAACGTGGCAATCAGAACACTCAGCCCTAACACCAGACTTATTCATGTAATGAACAGATTTTTTGTATTCGTCGTAGACACCGCTCATTTCATGGCAGGAGATGCATATAGTAGTGCTGTTTGTCGCCGACATGGTAAAGTGAAACACCAACAGAAAGATGGCCCCAGCGGCGAAGCCTACCCCCAGGATGGTTCCTAATGCCCGTGGGCTAGGCCGACACAACAACCCCCAAATTTTCCTCAGGAATTCCATAACACTCTCCTTTACAGCACCATCTCACGCCCCACCCCCCCAGCCTCCTCTCCCACAAGGGAGAGAAAGGGGGGTGCATGAAGAAGCAGTCTCTTCAACCCTCTCCACTTGTGGGAGAGGGCAGGGAGGGCGCAAAAATAGCCTGTCAGCGCTTACCGTTACTTACCCTGCTCTGGCGTCGCAGCTCCCGACGGGGTAGAACCACCCCCAGCACCATGACATTTGCACATCGACATCGGCGTTTCGCCGCCCATCGCAGCAGCTGTTGCTGCCTGACATTTGCTGCACATCGGCATCGGCGCCCCGCCGCCCGCTGCACCAGCTGGTGCCGCCATCTGTGGCATCATAGCACGCATCCGCTCCATGCGTTGTTCCATGCGTTGCTGGCGGTGCTCCATCATCTGCTTATTAAAAGCCTCTTGTTTTTCCATAAATTGCTGATGCAGCTTCTCTTGCTGCTCATGCATCTGTTTACGAATCTGCTCTAAGTCACTGCCCTTGTTGCGTCCGTCCATCATTTTTTGGTAACTCTGGTATTGCAGCTCCATCATCTGGCGGTGCATATCCATCTGGTTCTCCATCATCTTGCGATGGATGTCAGCCATTGGCCCCCCCCAGCCGTCGGGGCCATCCCCACCGGCCGGTGCTCCCCATGGACCAGGGCCGGGGCCACCATAACCCGGGCCACCATAACCCGGGTGGCCGCCACCGGGACCGTAGCCATAATGGCCAGGACCGCCAACGACCCACGGTGCCGGTGGGACAGGACCACCACCCGACTGTCCAACCATCTGCTGACCAGCATCAGCCGCGTTACCCTCTGCGGCGAGCGCCGTACCGATACTCAAACAAACACCGGCGGCTGCCATCAACCACATCGGTAAGACCAACCCTCTACCCTTTGTCATGACACACACTCCCTCTTCTTAAACACGAACCAGTCATCCCGACTCTCCATAGCCGTTAAGAATGACCTATATTGAACACTTCGTAAAGAGATCTCCGCTTTTATCGGTGATTTTACCACCGTACCAGGGCTGATCCCCAGGTAAAGCCACTGCCAAATGCCTCCATGAGGACCAAATGCCCCGGTTGAATACGTCCATCACGCACCGCCTCATCCAGGGCCAACGGCACACTCGCCGCTGAGGTATTGCCATGACGATCAACCGTGACCACCACCCGATCCATCTCCATACCCAGTCGCTTAGCCGTACTCTGAATGATACGGATATTGGCTTGATGAGGCACCAACCAATCGACATCGGTACGAGTCAGCTGATTGGCCACTAGGGTTTCATCGACAATCTCATCTAAGGCTTTGACGGCCTGTTTGAAGACCTCATTGCCGCGCATCTGGACCCCGGCAACGTTGGTCTCTTGATCCAATCCCAATACCGGCATCGCCCGCTGAGAATAGCCACCTGATCCTTTTAATAAATCGATGTAGGAACCATCTGCGTGCAGGTGGGTGGATAAAATGCCTGGGGGATGATGATGGGCAGCGGTAATCGGCTCGGCGCGTAACACCACGGCACCCGCACCGTCACCGAACAAAATGCAGGTGGTACGGTCAGTCCAATCGACCGCCCTGGAAAATGTTTCTGCCCCAATCACCAACGCATGACGACAGCTACCAGACTGGATAAACTTTTCTGCCACCGACAGGGCGTAGATAAAACCAGTACATACCGCCTGCAGATCGAAAGCTGGGGCGCGGCCACGATGACAGCCCAATTTATATTGCACTTGAGTTGCCGTCGCTGGAAAAATCAGGTCGGGAGTGGAAGTGGCTACCAGAATCAAATCAATTTGGTCTGGCGCCACCGAGGCCGCTGCCAATGCCTGACGTGCCGCAGCGGTGGCTAGGTCAGAAGTGAATTGATCCGCCGCCGCGATCCGCCGCTCGCGAATACCGGTACGGCTAAAAATCCACTCGTCGGAGGTGTCGAGACGACCGGCCAGCTCGTCATTGTGCAGCCGCCGCTCCGGCAGATAAGAGCCACTGCCGATGATGCGGGCCCTATAGTGTGTCATGAGGAGGGTGCTACCACTGGTTTGACGACCGCCAACAGGTTGGCTGCCTCATTGCGGATGCGCTCATTCATGCGGCTACCAGCCAAATTAACGGCCAATTGAACCGCTTGGGCGTAAGCATAGGCATCGGCCGAGCCGTGACTTTTAATGACTAGGCCGTTCAGGCCCAACAGCAATGCCCCGTTATATTTACGATGGTCGACGCGGCTACGAAAATAACGAAAAGCACGGTAGGCCAACACATAGCCGACTCGTGCCAACAGCGATTGCCGGAAGGCCTCCTGCAGAAAATGGCTCAACATCTGCGCTACCCCCTCCGCCGTTTTTAGGCTGACATTGCCCACGAAGCCATCGCAAACAACCACATCTACCTTACCCGAAAAAATATCCCGCCCTTCGACGTTACCGACATACGAAAGGAACAGCTCCCTTAGCTTCTCACCCGTCTGGCGCACGACCTCGTTGCCTTTCATCTCTTCCGAGCCGATATTCAACAGGCCAATACGTGGCCGATCCACACCTAAGACCACCGAGGCATAGATGTAACCCATCAGGGCAAACTGCAACAGATGCTCAACGCTACAGTCGACATTGGCCCCAGCATCCAACATCATCGTTTGCCCGGTAATAGACGGCAACCAAGAGGCAATGGCCGGACGATCAATACCAGGTAACGTCTTCAATACAAAACGACTGATCGCCATCAGTGCCCCGGTATTACCCGATGACACAAAGGCATCGGCATCGCCCTGATGGACCAAGTTGGCCCCGACCCGCATGGAAGAGTCTTTTTTGTTGCGCAACGCCACGGATGGTTTTTCATCCATTTCGACCACCTGACTGGCGGTGTGGACGGTAAACTGTCGCCTATCGGCTCTTAAGCGCGACAACTCACGCTCAATCACTTCCTGGATACCCACCAGCAGAAAGTGTGCAGACGGATTGCGCCCAGCGGCGCAGACTGCCCCCTCAACAACGGCTTGAGGGGCGTGATCCCCCCCCATGGCATCCAGGGCAATACGAACGGTCATCGCCGCCTACCGTACCGGGTCTGGTAACTCAGATGCCCTGCCTATCGATTACTTGACGGTCATGGTACCAGCCGCAACTGGGACAAACATGGTGAGGCAGCTTTGCCTCTTGGCAATTCGGACAAATCGAATGACTGGGAACAGTCAAGGCGTTATGTGAACGACGGCTACCACCGCGAGCTTTAGAAATTTTCTTTTTCGGTACAGCCACAACAATTACCCTCCCAAACAGCTATTGTTATTGAACAAATTGTCTAACAAGAACAGGACTCGACGTTCAAATTGCTGCCACAGCCTGGACAAAGGCCAGCACATTCGGTACGACAGTAAGGTACCATCGGCAGATCTAAAATAAGCTCCTCCTCAATGACCGGCAACAAGGCCAACCGACCATTCGCCACAAAGACAACATCCAGCGTCATTTGTACCTCACTGCTTTGGTTCGCCGGATCGGCACCAATGACAAAACAACGGTTTAGATCCAGAGCTACCTGCCGCTGAAACGGTTCCAAACACAAAGCACACTCCAACTGCACCGTCGTCCGAATGGTACCCCGTAGAGTAAATTGCCGCGACGAGGCAGACCGGGATGCCGTTAGGTCAACCCATACATCCTCTAGCAACTCGGCGCCGCTATCGTCCAGTGCCTCTGCAAACGAAGCCGCCGCCAGACAGCCAGATATTTCCTTCGATACACCGTCTAACAGATCTGCATCAATAACGGTATGACTTAAATCACGCACCCAGCTACCCACGTACCAAATAAACCAACAATAGACCCAGCAGCATCAGCACGATACTGGAGCGACGCAACATATCGTCCGGCATTTCCACCACGCGTGACAACCAACCACGCATCCGCTCCGGGGCGACAAAATAAGGCACCCCTTCCAAAACAAGCATCAAACCGAATGCCGCGACCAGATCGTCCACTGGGCTATTTCGAGCCTCCCTCGCGTGGCTGTTCCATGAGATAGCGGAAAAAACCCTTTGGTTCAGCGATTAAAGTTGTGTCTTGACCGAACGACTTTTGATAAGCCTCCAGGGAACGGACAAACTCAAAGAAGGAGGCATCCGCTTGGTAAGCCTCGGCATAGATACGCGCCGCCTGGGCATCGCCAGCACCACGGATACTTTGGGCATCGCGATAAGCATTGGCCAACAACACCTCCCGCTCCCGATCCGCCTGGGCACGGATTTTGACGGCTTCTTCCTCCCCTTCCGCACGGTATTGCTTGGCCTGTCGTTCCCGTTCGGTCTGCATGCGACGGAATACCGCTTTGGAGTTCTCTTGGGGCAGATCGGTCCGTTTGATGCGCACATCGACAATCTCAATGCCATACTGACCAGCCTGACGATTGGCCCGTTCACGAATCTGCGCCATTAAATCGGTGCGGGCGCCGGCCACG
>JADGCM010000023.1 GCA_015228995.1 Magnetococcales bacterium | reverse complement strand
TAATTATAGAATGATGAAATTCATGGATATAATTTGATTGATTCATTGTTTTATATTGCAATCAATTACTCAACCTTCACCTACATCAAGTCCGTCTGCATCCCCCTCACCCCCCAAACCCCCTCTCCCACAGGTGGAGAGGGGGAGCATGGAGCAGCCTCTTTTCACCCTCCCCCTTGTGGGAGAGGGCAGGGTGATGGGGTGTAAAAGGGCGTTTGATAATTGCACTGCATAGTCGTGCTGTGTTAGAATCCGCCCGCTTTTTTTGGAATTTAGCGGGAATGTGGAGACACGCATGACTGTTTTAGATCATAACCTCGATTATGACAAGCCTATCAAACTCGCCGATTGTGTCTATTGGGTTGGGTTCAACAACCCCAATGAGCGGCTGCACTCCAACCCTTACCTCATCTACGATGGCACCGAGGCGATCCTGATTGATGGTGGTAGCCGTCCCGACTTTAGTACCGTCATGCGTAAGATTCTCCAGGCCGGGGTGCAACCCAACCAGATCTCACACCTCATCTACCAGCATTACGACCCAGATTTGTGTGGTTCCATTCCCAATCTGGAACAAATCATCAACCGCCCCGACCTAAAGCTGATTTCAAAAAAGGAGAATAACCCTTTCATCCGCCACTATTCGGTACGCTCAAAAATGCTCTGTATTGATCGAATCGGTCATCAACTGACGATGCAATCGGGGCGGGTGCTGCGCTTCTTTCCGACCCCTTATGCCCATTCTGCTGGCAGCTTCATCACCTACGATGAGAGCAGTGGCATTCTCTTCAGCAGCGATCTATTTGGTGGCGTTAGTGAAAGCTCGCAATGGAAATTGTTTATTGAGCTGGACGCGGCGTGTGGCCCCTGCACCGATCCGCAGCCTAGAAGTGCCGATGAGGCATGCCTCACCATCCAGGCACCTTGTGTCTGGACCGGTCTGCATCTGTTTCACCAACAGATTATACCTTGCAATAAGTCACTGCGTTATGCCCTATCAGTCATTGAGGGGATCCAACCAACCATGATTGCGCCCCAGCATGGTTCGATCTTGTATCGACCGGAGGATATCCGTTACGCAATTGATCGGTTAAGATCAATGAATGACATTGGTATTGATGGCATTTTTTGTGAGGCAGGGGTCTAGCGCAAGATGATTGATTTCACCTTCGCCGGTAAATCTGACCATTCCTACAGCCAATTGGTCTCCAGGGTGTTGGAGCAAGAGGCGCAACTGGCCGATCAACGCATCAATGCCTTGTTGCTCCAGGAGTTGGTAGAGCAGTTTGCTATTTTGGGCCAAAAACTCACCGAAGCTCATCAGCAAGTACTGCTGATGTCGCGCACCGATGCCTTGACTGGCATTGCCAACCGCCGCTACTTCGATGAGATACTGGCCAACGAGTGGAGCCGCTCCAGACGTTCGAAAAGTGGCCTGGGACTGATCCTGATGGACATCGACTGTTTCAAGCTATTCAACGATCATTATGGCCATGCCGCTGGCGATGGTTGTCTCCAGAAAGTCGCCCAAGCCATCCACGGCGTCGCCGGCCGGCCGCCCGATTTAGTGGCTCGTTATGGCGGCGAAGAGATTGTCGCCGTCCTGCCCGACATCAACCTGGAGGGGGTCCGTCTCATCGGTGAAAAGATGCTCCAAGCCGTCCGTGATCTTCAAATGCCGCACGCCTTTTCAAAGGTTGAGACGAAGATGGTATCTATCAGCATGGGAGGGACCGTTGTCATCGCAGCGGATGATGCTGAGCCAAAAACACTGATCGAAGCAGCGGATCGTCTGCTCTACCACTCGAAAGAGAGCGGCCGCAACCGTCTTACCGTTGGTTAGTCTATCATGTCAGCTCTTCCCCCTCACCCCCCAACCCCCTCTTCCACAGGGTGCAGCGTGGAGAGTGACGGATACGCCCCGGTTCCGATGGACCTGGACGCAGAACTGGGGGAGGCGTTCAAGCGCCCCGAGTTTAAGTCGGCCTATGATGCCTTGGAAGACGAATATTCATCACTTTCTGTGCTCCTTGGAGCACGCAAGGCGGCGGGTCTAACCCAGGAAGAGATCGCCCAGCGTATGGGCCCATGGTCATATTGATTGGATGAAAAAAATGACGCTATCCGATAAAGTTCACACTCTCATTGAGGCACTCCCTTATATGCGCCGTTTTGATGGCAAAACCTTTGTCATCAAGTACGGGGGCCATGCCATGGTCGACGAAGCGTTAAAAAATTCTTTTGCGCAAGATGTTATCTTGCTACGTCAGATCGGCATTCATCCGGTGGTGGTCCATGGCGGCGGACCACAAATTGGCTTGACCATGAAACGGATGGGGTTACAGCCACAATTTATCGATGGTCTACGCGTCACCGACACCGATACGGTCAATGTGGTAGAAATGGTGTTGGCTGGTGCCGTCAACAAAGAGATTGTCAACCTGATCAACCTCAATGGTGGCCGGGCTGCGGGTCTGTCTGGCAAAGATGGCCACACCATCCACGCTCGCAAATTGCTTCACACCAAACGTGGTAATGATAGCGATATTGAAGAGCATGAGATCATTGATTTAGGTTGGGTGGGTGAAGTGGAGCATATCGAACCGCAATTGCTCAAATTATTTCATCAGTCGGAAATCATCCCGGTGGTGGCCCCGGTGGGAGTGGGAACGCAAGGCGAAACCTATAACATCAACGCCGATCACGTCGCTGGCCATATCGCCACGGCGTTACGGACAGAAAAATTAATTCTGCTCACTGACGTTGCGGGTGTCAAAGGGGCGGATGGTCAATTGATCAGCAGCCTGACCGCTGCCGAAAGCCGGCAACTGATCCAAGAAGGGATCATCAGTGGCGGCATGATACCCAAGGTGGAGACCTGCCTAGCGGCCCGTTCCGGTGGCGTCCACACTGCGCACATTATCGATGGCCGGGTGCCCCACGCCCTACTGCTGGAAATTTTCACCGACACAGGGATTGGCACCCAGGTGCGCTAGTTGGACCAACCATGGGAATTAAACATGAAAAAAATAAAATAAAAACAAGTATTTACAATACTATTGAATACTTGGACAGTGACCAAGCTATAAATGCCTACATGGAAGAAGCTTTAGCGACTGGCGATCCCTCTTTCATTGCCAAGGCCCTCGGTACAATTACGCACGCACGATGCATGACTCAAATTGCCAAAAAAGCCGGATTATCACGAGAAAATCTTTGTAAAACTCTAAGTCCGGATGGCAATCCCGAGTTCAGTATGGTGCTCCGCGTCATGCACGCTCTTGATCTGAAATTCTCCATAACAGCCAGTAGTCACTCTGCCGAGCATCGCTAGGCATCCACTCGTTTGATCAACCAGCTTGGTTGGTCAAACGAAATACCACCGGAACCTCAATCGTCGCCGCCACCGGATGTCCCGCACGTAGCGCAGGCACAAATTGCCACGTCGCAACGGCCTCCTGTGCGCTCCGGTCCAACACCGCATAACCAGAGCTGCGTTGCAGCGTCACCGTTTCTGGTTGACCAGCCGCCGTGACGGCCACCAGCAACAGCACCGTACCTTCCATAGCCATACGCCGCGCCATCAGTGGATAGTCTGGCTTGGGGTTAAGCTGGTAGGCTGCTGGACGATCAGGCAAATTCGTGGAGGATGGTGGCGCTGCCGCGAGCGTTGCCACAGCACCGTAGATAGTAACATCCGTCTGAGAAGGGGCTGCTTCATGCCCCCCCTCTCCACTTGTGGAAGACGGGGTCGGGGGGTGCGGGGAAAGACGACGACGCGGTACGCTCGACGCCGGTTTGACCTTTATCGCTGCCAATGCCGGTGGTGCTGGCAACGGCTTAACTATTTCTCTATTTACTGGCTCTTCAGTCACTGGCGGGGTCAGCTGTGGCAACGCCGGTTTTGCCTCTACAGCTGGTTGCGGCACTGCGGTAACCAACTGGATCATAATCGGCTGCGACATCCCACTCAGGTAGTCGGGTGGTTGGGCATACCACGCCAAAAGAACCACCAACACACCATGCAACAGCCCTGACACCAACAATGGCATCAGTAGGCTGGCAGGTCTGGCCACTGGATGTACACGATTAACCGTCTCCCATAACAAGCTAAAACTTACCTATCATACCGACGTTGAACGATCGGCCTGGCCCAGTCAATGGCTGAATACGGCCAGTCCAGTCAGACTTTAGCACATCATCAAAGTTCATTCCAGCCAGTGGAGGATTGTACTGTTTATCAAAAAGGTTATCGATCCCCACATAAACCCCTAACTGGCCCCAATCGTAACCAGTACGCACGTTGACTAGGCCATAGCCTTTGGTTCTTGGCTCATTACGCAGCAGATCAACGTTGCTCTTGCCATCCACGAGCTGCAATTCCACACGATTTTCCCAGTTATCCACAGTGTGTGCAAGAGCTAGTCGGGCATTGATAGGCATCATGTGATAAAGATTGTTGTTCTGTGAACCATCGATTGTTTGCCCATGCAACCAGCCCACCATGCCTGTCACGACACCACGACCATAGGTATCATTGTTCCAAGCAGTCATTTTACCGGACAGGTCCAGACCATAGATCTCGGCATCGTGATTAGCAAATCGCAACTGGCTGAACGTACTTAAACCATAAGCTATGTTTTTAATTCTATCGACACCGATATAATCCTTGATAAAAGTCACATAAGGCGTCAGTTTGAATTCCCAATCCTTGCGTGCGCTATCGTGCCAACCAGCAGACAGGCTCACCGTGTGCGCTACCTCTGGTCTAAGATTGGGATTGCCAACGTAAAAATTGCCATCGCCAAACCAGTTGATCATACCACTTTCCATGTTGCCAGTCGCCCAAGAGTAGCGTTCGTAAAGATTAGGAGAACGGCTCTTGCGGGCGTAACCAGCTTCAAAGGTGTTGATCTGACTCGGCTGGTAACGAACCAAAACGGTAAAATCAAAATTGGTATCCGAGCGTTCACGGTTGATGGCGTTGAAGGCATTCGCTGCTGGAACATTCATGTTAGGCATTTTTTTTGGACCCGTAAAATTTTTAGCCCACAAATAAGGCTGTACGTCACCGGTATCCATCGACACCCAATCACTGCGCACTCCCACAAGGGTAGTCAACTGCTCATTCCAGCTGGCCTCCCATTCAGAAAAGACGGATAAACGATCTCGATAACCATTGTTGATATTGTAAAACGTCAGCGGCGCCATCATCATAGTGCCCACAACCGGGGGCCACTTATCGTCCAAACTGTAGTGGTTGTACTCGTGCCCCACCCGCAGAATATCCCGTTCTGATAGGGGGATTTCTGCCTTGACAACATACCCGATGTTCTCAGCATCACTGTTCATCGGCATATACATGGGGCTTGGAAAATTTTTCTTATCACCTCCAACATCCATTTTATGACTGATGTTTTGCCAATAGCCACGAGCCTCTAATCGACCCCAATCAAATTTTCCCTGGTAACGAGCGTTAAAAAAAGCTTCTTTGTTGTCTACCAAGTCCATTTGTTGGTTGACAAAGCCCTCGTTGGGAACCCGTCTAATACCACCCTGCAATGACACCATGTTGTCCTCATTGCGCAAGGCAAATAGGCCAACATGATTCTGATTCTCATAGTAGGTTGAGGTGATTTCACGGCCACGACCATCGTGATAGTTGTCACCATGGTTAAAGCTGCCGGTATAATTTAGGCTGGTACGGTCGCTAGCAACAGTGGCCGTACCGGTGACGCCAAAGACATTACCATCGCTACGAAAAAAACTGGCTATATGGCCACCAGAAAAGGTCTCTTCGCTGGACTTAGAAAATATCGGCTCTGCAGATTCCACTTTGATGGTACCAGCAATACTGTCACCACCAGCGCTCACTGGCGTGATACCAGCAATGACAGCCATTTTGGCCACGCTGGTGGGAGTTACGTAGGATAAGGGTGGATTCATGTGATTGGCACAGGCTGAGGTAATAGGCATATCATCAACCAATACCAGTACCCGATCATCAGCCATACCATGGATGGCTGGGAGACTGGAGATGCCGCCACCAGTGTAGAGAGCGACGCCAGGGGTGTTACTCAACAAAGAGGCGCTGTCATTGACCCATAACCGTCGAACGGCCAGTTCCTTTCCGGCCAAGACCTCGCCGCGACCAGGTTCTTGAACAGCGGGCGCCGTCACGACAACTTCTTCTAAGCTCTCCGCCGCCAACTCAGCATTTGCCGCCCAAAACAGTGTATTTATCGTCAGCAGGTTGATGGTCAGCAGAGTCTTGTTACTACGTATTAGCCTTGTCATGACGAACATCCTCAAAGTAAGATGGAGGGAGATGGGCTACTCAGGGTACCCTGTACTCCTGCGGCGTTCGCAAATTAAGTTCCATAGATAAACATAAAATATTTCATTAATTTATGTTGTAATTATGTCCGTATGCCTGCGTTAAATAACACACAATATGTGTTATTTAACAGATTACAGGAAGTCTGCTTCACCTGTTAAGTACGCTTGCAGTCTTGATATTACTCAAAATTAAACAGATTTTAAGCTTGACAATAGGGTTTCAAAATGTCTGAAATATCGCTGCTGGTACCGCTAATGGTCGCCATGGGTAGCGCCCTCCACTGTTTGGGCATGTGCGGCGGCATCGCCGGTGCCCTAACGCTCAGTTTACCTATAAGCACGCGTCAGCATAGGCTACATACGCTGTCTTATCTGTTGGCAGTTAATGTGGGTCGGCTCACCAGTTATGCACTAGCGGGGTGGTTAATGGCTCGTTTTGGACAGCCCTTATTTATGATGCTATCGCCCCAATACGGGCATAGAATCTTAGAGGGGATCGCCGGCTTAACACTCATTTTGACTGGCTTCTATTTCAGCGGACAAGCAACGTGGTTGCGCGGCATCGAGCGGCTAGGGATGCCCCTTTGGCGGGCATTAGAGCCGTATGGCCGCCGTTTCATTACGCCACACCACATAGGTCATGCCTTATTGTTTGGCGTTGTATGGGGCTGGTTGCCCTGCTCGCTGGTTTACACCGCCCTGATCTGGAGTAGTGCCATCGGTACCCCCATCGACAGCGCTCTGCACATGGCTTTATTTGGTTTAGGAACTTGTGTTGTCACTTTGCCTGCAAGTTGGACGGCACATCGTTTGGCTCAATTGACCCTACGCTATCACATCAAGGTAATCGTTGCCTTTTTATCCGTAGCAGCTGGTTTAGCTACCTTGTTTTATGCCCTATTTCCGGTGGAACATTATTTACCAACCCAGCCATTCCCGGGAGTTATCCATCATCATGGCCAATAGTTCTTCCTTAAATCCACCCATGCAAGGCCAGTCGCCACAATTTCTGGCACTGCTGCGTTCAGCTCGGATGGTAGCAGCCACCCATGCGTCGGTGTTACTGCAAGGAGAATCGGGCACAGGCAAGGAGTTACTGGCACAGTTTATTCACAATGAAAGTCAGCGTCGCCAAGAACCGTTTATTGCGTTAAATTGCGCGGCACTGCCTGAATCTTTGGCCGAAAGTGAGCTGTTTGGTCATGCCAAAGGGGCCTTTACAGGTGCTGTTAATGCCCGTGAAGGCCGGATTGCCGCCGCACGCCAAGGCACCCTATTTCTTGACGAAATTGGAGAAATGCCGCTATCCATCCAGGCTAAGTTGTTGCGGTTTCTAGAAAATGGTGAGTGCCAGATATTGGGAGAGGTACGAACGGTCCGTATCGATACCAGAATTATCGCCGCCACCAACAAAAATCTGCTTGAATTGGTACAGCAAGGGCGATTTCGCAGCGATCTTTACTACCGATTGCAGGTTGTACCGTTAGAAATTCCTTCCCTAAGACAACGCGGCAATGATCTCGAATTACTGACACAACAATTTATGCAATCGTTTGCCTATCAATACAATAGCGCCGAACCGCTCATTTCCAAAACTGCATGGGAGTTATTGCGCCGTTGGCGTTGGCCCGGTAACATCAGAGAGCTGCGTAATTTTTGTGAACGCATGGTGATTCTACACGGTGGCAGCGAGTTGATGGTCGAACACCTGCCCAAAGAAATCACGGCTCACCCAGACACTGCCGAGATGGTACCTTTCCTAGAGTTTCCCGTTACCGGCATCAGCTTAGAACGATTAGAACGCGAGTTAATTCTAAAGGCATTGACTTACACCGGCGGTAACCGCAGCCGTGCTGCACAGTTACTCGATCTCAGCCGTGACACACTGCTCTATCGCATCAGGAAACATGGCCTACAGGTGTAAAACAGACGCATTGTCTTGTTGGCCAGTATCATTCAACGCCTGGCGTAACCGTTCCATGTCATCTGGGTGCCCCAAACAAATCAAGACATCACCAGCACGCAGTGACGTATCGGCACCTGGATTGAACACCATATCACGATCTTCGCGAGATTGAGGAACGATGCCAACGACGATGACATCGAACTGACTACGAATATCGGAATCCTTCAGACATAGACCAGCAAATATGGAATGTTCAGGTATTTCCAACTCTTCCATATCGAGCGATAAATGATCGCGCTTCATCGCCAGATCAATAAATTGTACTGTCGTCGGGCGTAAGGCAATGTTGGCCATCTGGGCCCCTCCCAACTGAAAGGGGGAGACAACCCGATTGGCCCCAACACGCAACAAGCGTTTCTCTGACGCATGCGAGGAACCACACACCACAATAAAGCAGTCTGGACGCCGCTCCCGTACCATCAAAATGATATAGACATTAACCGACTCATCGGGAATGGCCGAGATAACCCCACGAGCACGAGACAACCCCAGACGGCCCCAGCTACGTTCTTCGGTAACGTCGGCACGGGTTGATACCCAACCATCGCGCAAGGCATCATCAACACGCTCCTGCTGGTTATCGATACAAACAAAGGGCACCCCGGCCATTTTTAGAGAGCGACAGACGGCTTGACCCAAGTCGTCCAGGCCACAAACAATAAAATGATTACGAAGACGCTCGATTTGGCGTTCCATCCGATACTCCTTGAGTTTGACGATCCGTTCACTGAGCGCCGACACGATCACCGAGGTGAGAAATATGGGTACCCACATCCCCACCAATACGCCCAACACAGCAACCAACCGACCCGATGCTGTCACCGGGGTAATGTCCCCATAGCCAACAGTGGCAATGGTAATCACTGACCAATAGAACGCCCCCCATATTGAATCAACATGAGAATTAGTTCCATGTTCAACGACATAAAAAGCCACTGCTGACGCCCCGAATAAAATCATGCCGACGCCCATGATGGATATCAGTTCGTAAGAGTGGTCGCGAAAAATCGAGCCAAAAAAGGAGAGCCGACGTGAATAACGAAACAGTTTGAGCAGCCAGAGCACCCGCAATACCCGCAGCACCCGCAACGCCCAGAACATCGGCAGAATGGCCAATAGGTCGATGATCGACATCGGTCGGACCATCCAACGGATTTTGGGCCGCATGGCATAAACAAAGGCGCGCCAAACGATAACAACGGTACGGACATGATAGGCACGTCTTTTGAATTGACTGTAGACAGCTATAAAATCGTCGTATAAATCAGAGCATAACCACCAACGCAGCAAATATTCAATCAAGAAGATGGTATTAAAAAAATACTCAACCATGAAGTAAAATTTTACTTGGCTTTTATCCAGCGTCGGATCGGTCTCTAATACCAGTTCGATAATAGAGGCAATCACCAATATCATCATGATTGTATTAAAAATATAGTGGGAACGATCCTCCGATTCAGAAGATACGATCCGACGCAGTATGGCTTTATACGGACGCATAAAAAAAATGATTTTTTTAAACATACCTAACCATTCTGTTACGAAAGAGGTAGCTCAGAAACACCAACCATATTCTATCACCTGACTTTAAGCGTATTATAGTGGAGACGGTTTTCGTCTTCCCCTCACCCCCCAGCCCCCTCTCCTACAAGGGGAGAGGGGGAGAATGATGAGAAATATAGATGCCAGCAAACCCTGTTGCAACTGGATTCGATCAACCGGAACCCATCACCGATCACCGCAAATTGATTGCCTATCTGGAGTCGGGATGTAAACCACGACAGCATTGGTGTGTTGGCACCGAGCACGAACAATTCGTGTTTCACAAGCAAACCTTGCAACCAGTTGCTTATGAAGGGACAGATGGCATCCAGGCCATCTTGCAACACTTCGTCACTCAGTTTGGCTGGACGCCGATATTTGAGCAAGGGCTGCCGATTGCCCTCCAACAAGGGACCGCTGCCATCACCTTGGAACCGGGTGGTCAATTTGAACTCTCCGGCGCCCCGTTGCCAACCATCCATCAAACCAAAGCAGAACTCGCTACCCATATACACCAGTTAAGCAGCATTTGCCAAATCCATCATATCGGATTCTTGGGTATTGGTACACAACCAAAATGGCCTTTTGACGCCATTCCATGGATGCCTAAAGGACGCTACCAACAGATGCGTGCTTACCTACCCAACAAAGGGCATCTCGCGCTTGATATGATGACCCGTACCACTACCATCCAAGCTAGCCTCGATTTTCACAACGAGTCTGACATGGTGGCCAAATTTCGGCTGGCCCTGGCGTTACAACCACTGATAACGGCCCTGTTTGCCAACTCCCCGTTTATCGATGGTCAACCGACCGGAAGGCTTTCCCATCGCGCTGAAATCTGGCGTCACACCGATCCAGACCGGTGCGGTTGGCTACCTTTCGTCTTTGCAGAGGGCTTCGGCTTTGAGCGCTACGCTGATTATGCGTTGGCCACCCCTATGCTGTTTCTACTGCGTCAACATCGTTATCACCCAGTCGGGGGGGCACCGTTCAAACATTTCCTCACCGGGTCATTACCAGATTGGCCAGGCCACTACCCAACGTTGGAGGATTGGACCACCCACCTAACCACCCTATTTCCGGATGTACGTCTTAAACATTACTTAGAGATGCGCGGTGCCGATGGTGGCAACCAGGAGATGATTTGCGCCCTGCCGGCCTTCTGGAAGGGGATCTTATACGACGACAGCGCCATGGCCGCTGCCTGGGATCTGGTCAAACAGTGGTCACTAACTGAACGAGAGCAAATTCACAGCCAAGTGGCCCGCCTAGGATTGGCTACCCCTGTACCCGGAAGCATCGGCACGTTGCGCCAACTAGCACTAGAAGTATTAGCCATCGCCAGCCTGTCGTTGCAGCATCAACAGCAATACGATAGCAATGGCCAAGACGAGTCGATTTATCTGGAACCGCTGCTGGCAATCGCTAGCAGCGGTATAACACCGGCCCAGCGGCTACTTGAGGCTTATCACGGCCCGTGGCGGGGCGACGTTAACCAATTGTTCAAGATGGCTGAGACGTGTCCGAATCAATCATAAATCTGACTGACCTGCGTGATTTTATTAGAACATACGGATAGACACAACGAACAGAATGGATTGAAGATCGTCTCTACGTCTTGGAACATTCAGACTTTCCGCATCGACAGATGCTTTTCCCGATGGATAGCTCAGCCCCTGACTACGCTGAATCCGTACAGCGCGTCGTCGGTAAGTTGAGTGATCTGATGGGTATGCCAGCTGATGTTATACTGGCGCAGACGCGCTGGCTTAAAGACGACGTCCTACAATTTCGTGTCGTATCTGACCACTATTGTGGATCAAGCATTCCTCTCGATTTTACCGGTGCACTGGTCAACGGTATCCAGCAACTTCTCAAATCAGCAGCTTGTACGGTTATAAAACCACGGATCCACCACCCTAAAATAACACTGAATGAGTCCGTTCGACTCATCGACAAAACCCGCTTTGAGCAAACCGGACGAGGTAGCTTCATTATCAAAGTCTCTTGCCCAATCAACGCCATCGAGTCACAAGACAGCCCAGACCCATCATTTATTGGTACAGTAGAACAACTAAACGGGGAAATAGGGGAGGATGGGCGCCGCTCGGGGGAGGTGGTCCTTTCTTTACTGCTCCCCGAAGGGGACACAGTCCGCGCTAGGTTAGCACTAAACGCGGATGACTACGCCAAGGCGGATCAGGCACACATGCGGGACGATGTTTATACCAAAGTATCCGGGCGTCTACGCCCTGGGCGGCAACCGCAACGGATGACCGATCTTTCCCATTTTGATCTTGTCCTCCCACCATGACCATTAACACAAATCTTCACTCGTCCCGCCAATGGAACGCACGCCGGCTCCCCTTGTTACGTGCGATCCGGTCGGAAATGCGTAACGACAAAACAACAATATTTTCCTCAAACTGACACTGCCACCAACGGCACAGCAGTCTGACAAAACGCTGGATCTCACGGCCAAAACGCTGATGACGTTCCCAAGCTGTTTCGGTTTCTAGATGCAGATTCCACTCCCGTTTTGCCAACTCAGCCAACGGTCGCTTTTGCATCATACCAGCCCAGAAGTCGGGATCATTGACATCAGAATCTCGATGGCTTGGTCGCCACTGCCCCAGTATCGTCACCCTACTCCCCTACCCTTCCCGGCCGCATCGCAACTCTTAACCCATAAAAGAAGTATCGACCACTCGCCGAGTAGCTTTAGCACTGCACCCACGGCAGTGAACGAAACCGCCAGCCATTGACACTGGAACGATGCTGCTGATCATCACGATCCCCTTCAAATCCCTCAAGAACATGGTAAACATGCTTAAAACCAGCCTGCAACAAAGCGTTGCCGGCGTCGATGGAACGATGGCCAGAGCGACAGATCAACACTACCGGTTGGTCGTAACGAGCTACCCGTTCGACATCCACGATAAAGTCAGGGTTAATTTCAAAATCTGGGGCGTCTTGCCAGGGAATGTTGATCACATTAGCGGGACTGCCAACAAAAAAGTGTTCCATCTCAGAGCGAATATCGATAAAAACGACGTGCTGCTGCTGCACGAACAGATAAGCCTCTTGGGGAAACAGCTGGTGCAAATCGGGGTGAAGCGGGCTATGCGGCGCCGACGGCATGGTCATAATTGTTGTTCCTTGTTCTCCAGCAATCGATTCAAAATTAATCCCACAAACACTGCACCCAGCTGCTCACGAAAAAACCAGCCAAGGTGCCACTGGCAACGGCCACATAGCGCAATCTGCCACACGTGGCCACGAAACCAGCTAAACTCACCCGACCACTCCCCGACACCGACACAACCAGAAGCCACACCAAAGCAACCGATGTGAAACACCACCCCATGCGGATTGAAGACCGTATGCTCATGGTCACCAGCGACAGCGATGCGCTGCGCTGCATCGGTGATGGGCCACTGACAACGGACACACAACAACGCCCGGCGCTGCATCGATTGCGTCCACGCATCGGACTGATGATGAGGGGTCAGGCCACTTTCCGGCAAACCCGTTGGCAAACCGACTGGATTGCGTAGCACTACCTGTGTCATAATAGGGCTATTGATGGCATACAGACGGGAAAAAATCAATGGCAAAAGAAGAGAAACTGAAAGAGACCAGTAATGCTTTGGATCGGCTTTACGACCTACTGAAGATGAATCCCCCCAACGTCGAGGGGGCTTTGCAAGTATTGAAAGATATGCTGCGGCGGGAACCGTGTCGTGCGGAACTAGATGCCGCTCGCGAGGCCGCTGTATTGCTGATCACGCGCCTGGTGAAACCGTTAACGGCCTGTGACCGCGAACAAGACGGCGCCGCCGACCAACTCATGCGCCACTTAAAGCAGGTACCGCAACTGCAACCGGAGAGTGTGCAAGCGCGCCTACCGGCACTCTCCAGCTGGGTCAGCGACCAGTCGACACGTTTGGCACTGCTGAACCGCATCCCAGATAAGTTGCCAGAACGGTTATTCGCCGCCCTGCGCCTGCTCGGGGCCAACGAAGCCTGGATTGTCCAAGGGGTCAATCGCCTGGAACAGTCCGCCGATACCGCGAGCCTCAATATAGCGTGGGAGGATTTGTATACCCTGCTGGGACAGATTGTCGTCCACAAAGACATCGCTCAGCATAGCTGGGAGCAGGAGCGGCGCGAACTCAAAGAAACTTTGCTGGTGGTAGCCGAACGTCTCAATGAGGCATTACAAAATGTTGGTCGCACCAATACCGAGATCACCAATACCGTGCAACGGCTGCGCGATGACGATAAAGGGACTGACCTGCAGGCCATGCGCGCTGTTTTGATTCGAGAAGCCAATGGCTTTCTCGGTCATGCACAAAAGCTATCTAAACAGATGGAAGAAAGCCGTGGCCTGCTGGTCAAGGCCCAGGAACGGCTGCGCCGGACCGACGAAGAGCTGCGCGAAACCCGCGACCCGGAATTGGTCGATGTGATTACCGGCTTGCCCACCCGTTTGGCACTTTGGGCCCATTTACGGCGCGGTTTGGAGCGAGCACAACATCTGAATGAGCCGATCACCCTCATGATCATGCAGGTACAGAAATTAGCGCCACTGCTGCGCGACAAAGGCAATGAAAAAAGCCAACGGCTGCTCTCGGCTCTGGTCAAACGCATCCGACCAGCCTTACGCAGCGAAGACATCCTCGGCCGTCTTGGGGAAGAACAGTTCGCGATCGTGCTCCCCAACGGCACCGCTGAGGATGCCCGTAAAGACGCCGAACGCATTTATGCCATATTGGAGCAAATTCGCAGCGAATTGGGAGTACGGACACTGGTGATCCAACCCGCTTTTGGCGCCGTCGAATATGACGCCGGCATCACGGAAGAACAGATGCTGGAACTGGCTGGACAGATGGTCACTGCGGCACTCACACAATCGTCTGACACGCTGCGGCTGTCGGTTCTGGCCACTCCGCATGCTATTTCCGGTTGACAGACTCTTCAAATTAATGTACCTTGCCACGGTCCAGTTGATAGTCAATACTGGATCACTTTTTAATCAGAGGAGAGATACCTTGAAAAGTTTTCGTTCGTTGCTTGCTGCTGCTGCTATCCTGGCCCCTCTCACGGTGAGTGGTGTCGTCTATGCCGACGCTGATGACGCGGCGTGGATTGCAAAATGCGTAAAGGACAATGCCCGTGAAGGACAACAAGCGGCAACCGTGTCTGTCTATTGTGCATGTATGAATGGTAAGATGTCTGATGGTGAAACACTGTCGATCACTGCTTGGGAAAAGAAAAATCCGGCAGCGATGGCCGCTTGCGAGAAAGAAGCGGGCTGGAAGTAGCACCGCCTTCAAGTTCCCCTCACCCTCCGCCCTCTACGGGAGAGGGTGAGGGGTTCCACTACACAGACAGCCCAGCTGCATAGCCCGATGCCCAGGCCCAGTGAAGATTGAACCCTCCCAGCTGCCCCGTCACATCAACCACCTCGCCAATGAAATAGAGCCCGGGCACCCGCCTGCTCATCAGCGTCTCAGGGTCCAGTTCGCGAGTATCCACGCCCCCCAAAGTCACCTCGGCAGTGCGGTAACCGTCACTATCGGCAGGACAGAATTCCCAATGGTGGAGCGACTGCGCTAACTGAGACAGGTCTCGATCCCCTATTTCAGCCAATCGGCGGCTGGCCAGATCATGGTGGCCAAACATCTGAATCATTGCCAGGGCCAAGCGCCGCGGCAGAAAAACCGCCAAGGCCGTTAGCAACTCCTGCTTGGGACGGCTCACTTTGGCCTGTTTCAACAACACGGCCAAATCACGATCTGGCACCAAGTCGATAACAATGGTCTCTTGCGGACGCCAAAATGACGAGATTTGTAAGATGGCCGGACCGCTCAACCCCTTATGGGTGAACAGCATGGCATCGACAAAGCAGTGGCCCCGACAGCAAACCTGCACCCGTGGCAAACTAATACCCGCCAGCCCTGCCAACAAGACTCGCTCCGCGTTTTGACAAAGCAGCGCTACCAACGCTGGCTGTACGGGTACCACAGACAAACCAAACTGCACCGCCAACCGGTAGCCCAAATCACTGGCGCCTATTTTTGGTAAAGAGAGTCCACCCGTTGCCACCACTAACGAATCACAGGTCAATGATCCAGTAGCGGTGACAACCGTGAATTTTCCCGTCTGCTGGCGCACCTGACGGACGGGATTCTGCATCTGGTATCGCACCCCCGCCCGCTCCCCTTCACGCAACAACAGATCCACCAACTGCTGCGCCGAACCGGTGCAAAACAGCTGGCCCTGCTGCTTCTCGTACCAAGCGATGCCATGTTTGTTGACCAAAGAGATATAGTCGTCCGGTCGGAACCGAGCTAACGCTGCGGCACAGAAATTAGGATCGGTGCCCGCCGCTGATTGGTAGTGGCGGGCATCCAAATGTAGGTTGGTGAAATTGGCATGACCGCCACCCGCAACCCGGACCTTTTGACCAGGATAGCGGTTATGGTCGACAACGACCGCTCGACGACCGCGCTGCCCGGCCGTCATAGCACACATCAGGCCGGCAGCCCCAGCCCCGATAATGACGACATCGGCCTGGATCACCTTCCACTTAAGGCGGGACAGCCTCCGTCTTCCCCCTCACCCCCCAACCCCCTCTCCCACAGGTGGAGAGGGGGGGCATGAAGCGGCCTTTTAACCCTCTCCCCTTGTGGGAGAGGGCAGGATAAGGGGTGCGAAAGCCGCATGGATCACTCAATAATCTGAAGTTTCACGGTTTTTTAGATTTCAGTTTTGGTCAAAAACAGCAAC
>JADGCM010000256.1 GCA_015228995.1 Magnetococcales bacterium | reverse complement strand
CACCGGTCACAGCGATGGTGGTCAACAGCTCGCCGCTATCGATAATCCCATCGCCGTCTTTGTCGTCGAACAACGACAACTTATTATTGGCCACGCCGCCACCGCCGCTGATGGTCAAGGCGCTGGTTTGGGTGGTGAGGTTGTCGGAGTTGGAAGTACCGGTGTCGTCAGCAGCAGCCAGATCCAAGCCGGTAAGAACCGATGGGGGCGTGTTCTCCACAGTGGAGGTATTTAGCAGCACCGATAGGTTATTACTGCCACTATTAGCGATCACAAAGTCGAGGCGACCATCGCTGTTAAAGTCACCAGAGGTGGCAGAGACGGGGGAACTGCCGACTGGATAGTTAACGGCACCACCGAAGCCACCGCTGCCATTTCCTAGCAGCACTGACACGTTATTACTGCTCTCATTGGCGCAGGCGATATCAATGCGACCATCGCTGTTAAAATCACCGATGGTAACAGGGCGAGGGCCACTACCGACGCCATAGTTAACAGCGCCACTGAAACCGCCGCTGCTATTTCCTAGCAGCACCGACAAATTATTACTAATCCAGTTAGCGCTGACAAGGTCGAGGCGGCCATCGCCATTAAGATCGGCGCTGGTGACAGAGACAGGGGAAGTGCCGACTGGATAGTTAACGGCACCACTGAAACCGCCGCTGCCATCACCGAGCAACACCGATACATTGTTACTACCGTTACTAGCGCTAGCGATATCGCTGCGGCCATCGCCGTTGAAATCACCGGTAGTGACTGAAAAAGGGGCACTGCCGACTGGATAGTTAGTAGCGCCACTGAAGCCGCCGCTGCTATTTCCTAGCAGCACCGACACATTGTTACTGTTATAATTAGCACTGACGAGATCAAGGCGACCATCGCTGTTAAAGTCACCATTGGCAACAGATAAAGGGACACTGCCAACTGGATAGTTAGTAGCGCCACTGAAACCGCCGCTGCCATTATTGAGCAACACTGACACATTGTGACCGTCCTGATTAGCGCTAGCAATATCAAGGCGGCTATCATTGTTAAAGTCACCGCTGGTGACAGAGATAGGGCCACTACCGATAGCATAGTTAACGGCGCCACTGAAGCCACCGCCGCCATTTCCTAGCAACACCGATAGGTTACCATTACCAAAATTAACGCTCGCGAGGTCGAGGCGACCATCGCTGTTAAAGTCACCGCTGGTGACAGAATAAGGAAAAATACCGACGGCGTAGTTGATAGCGGTGGCAAAGGAGACGGAGGGCAACAAACCATCATAATCCGGTACCAAAGAGGCTGCGGTTATCAGCCCACTCTGTACCTCCAAATCCCAATCGCCGCCTAGTCTGGCGGCGCCGGTTAGATCGTCAGAAGCGGCGACATCGGCCCCGGTAGCCATGGCCAGGGCATTGACGAAGGCCAGCCCCTCGTCGCCAGCGGCAATATTGCATCCGTAGAAGAGAATATCGGCATCAGCGGTCAGGGCACTGCTCCAGGATTGCAACTGAGGGGTATAGCGAGGCAGACTGTCGAGCGAGAGTGCACCAGAACCGAGGGAGACATAGCCAGGGCCACCGTGTGAGACGATATGAATGGCAGAGACGTCAGAACGATTGGCAAGCGTGGCAGTGATTTGAGCGATGCCATCACGATCTGGATTGATTAATATCGTTTCGACACCGTCTTTTACGCTAGAGAGCACAGACTGATAGTTCGGGATGCTGGTATCGAGAAAAAGCAATTCGTAACCGTTGCTCCTGGACGTGTTGGGCATAGTAGCCGCTCCTTCTGTAAAAAATGGTCTATTATTGTGATCTTTATTAGCAAGGGGCAACGAGGAGCTAGAAGGTCCCAACCACCCCAAGGGCTATTGTGCCAGAAAAGCAGCACGATGCAAACCAAAAAATTCTGTATATTCCTACAGCGGTTTAATTTGCTTTGGTAGCGCTACGGTTCCCCATAATGTGCGACAAGCAGCCTGTACAGGTGACGCATCGCTATAAAATAATCTGGGATGTGTCCATAGACCCGCTGCGCCAATACCTCTTGATAAGTGTGTGAAGTCAGGTTACGATCCATGAGCATATCGAGCCACAACCTCTCGTTGTCGATCCACTCCATGGCGTAAGCTTTTTGCAGGGCTTGTTTGGGTGTTTTAGCAACTTCTCCTTCAAATTCAATCAATTTTTTGAGTGTCTTCCAGGTCAACTCGACGCAAAACTCAAAGCGCTGGATCGTGGCATCCATGAAGATCGCATCAACGCGAACATCACGAGAGAGCGCGTCTTGCAGCCTTTCATGAGCACGCCCCAGCTCGCGCAAGGCATCCCGCGCATTGGCATTATCTAGGTCGCTCATA
>JADGCM010000255.1 GCA_015228995.1 Magnetococcales bacterium | reverse complement strand
CGCTCCTTTTTGGAGCCGTTCTTGTTGACAACATCAACTGCTGTCGCACCGTCATTACCTCAGCTACAAAGCCAGTCCACAGCGGAGTCAGCGAGCCAAACACCGCCTCAAGACAAGCCGATTCACTGGCAGAAGGCGTTAGCATGGCTGCAAGATGCCGTTGGCAGGGGCTTGTCGCTGGCTCAATCCGCCAAGGGGGTTATCCACGCCGATAATAGCCCGGAAGATATCTCCGTTTACGATGTGCGCGAATCGCTACGCTGGTTGCAACGGGCTGCCGAGCAAGGCTATATCCCGGCACAGCTGGCGCTCGGGGAATTGTATGCGGATGGACAGAAAATTCCGCGCAATCACCCACTGGCGTTTCGGTGGTATCGTCAAGCGGCTGAGCAAGGAGATGCCATTGCCCAGTATCAAATCGGACGCTGCTATTACATGGGACATGGCACCGATACCAATATGGCAACGGCCTTTCACTGGTTTCAAAAATCGGCCGCCAACGAATACCTGCCGGCACAGGCGATGGTGGGGCACATGTATCATCGTGGTTTTGGTATCCCCATCAACGTCACGGAAGCCGAACGCTGGTACCGTCAAGCAGCTGAGCAGGGCAATGCTACCGCCCAGGGCGGTTTGGGGATTTTGTTGTTTGAACGTAATCTAGCGCGTCAAGATAAGCTGGTATTGGCCTATCAGTGGTTGAAGCTGGGCATTGAGGGTGGCCGAGATGACGCCCGTAGTTATCTCAAGAGTCTCCTAGGCCGTATGACGCCTGAGCAGGTGAGTGAGGCAGAACAGCTGCTCGAACAATATAAAAAGTCAGCCTCTGTGCCCAACTGATTAAATCATGACGATGGCTGTCAAGATCTAGTTATTTCTCAGCAATGGGCCGGAATGTGGGAGATGAAATTATTGTAGTGCATAAGAATTTCAAACAGGCACGGTGCTTGCGTAGCCCTTATGTCGTGCTGTAGTGCGATTGAAGATGAAACCAGAAACCGAGGGAGAAGCTGACCATGAGTATCGACTACGAATCAGGTGGCGGTGATTTTGATGCACGCATCAAGGTCATTGGTATCGGTGGAGGGGGAGGAAATGCCGTCAACAATATGATTCAGATGCAGTTGGGCGGCGTTGAATTCATTGTTGCCAACACCGACGCCCAGGCGTTGCAGCGTAGTCTAGCACCCAACCGGATTCAAATGGGAGTGAATATCACCCGTGGTCTGGGGGCCGGAGCGAAGCCGGAAATTGGCCAGCGTGCTGCCGAGGAGAGTCATGACCGTATTCGTGAGCTGTTGGTCGGCGCGGACATGGTGTTCATTACCGCCGGTATGGGCGGTGGCACGGGCACGGGGGCGGCCTCAGTGGTGGCGCGCGTTGCTCGCGACATGGGGTTACTGACGGTGGCGATTGTTACCAAACCGTTTGAGTTTGAGGGCAAGCGGCGCATGCGGGTGGCTGAGGAGGGGTTGCGTGAGTTGCGTCAGTATGTTGACACAGCCATTGTCATTCCCAACGAGAAACTGATGCGCAGTGTTGGTCCCGGCACCACCATGCTGGAAGCCTTTCGTAAAGCGGATGACGTCCTCTATGAGGCGGTGCGCGGCATTACGGACCTGATTACCATGGAAGGGTTAATCAACGTCGATTTTGCTGACGTACGGACGGTGATGGCCGAGATGGGACAAGCCATGATGGGGGCGGCCAACGCTGTCGGTGAGCAGCGTGCCCTTGATGCGGTCACCAACGCGATCGCCAGCCCACTCCTGGAGGATGCGTCCATCCATGGCGCCCGTGGTGTGCTGATCAACATCACCGGTGGTCCCGATTTGACGCTGCGTGAGGTCAACGAAGCCACCATGGTGGTCCGCAATATGGTCCATGAGGAGGCCCTGATTGTGTTTGGGGCGATGATTGATCCGGACATGGGGCAGGGCGTTCGGGTAACAGTGGTGGCAACAGGGATCGGTGCCGCTACCGATACGGCGGTGCTGCCCAACGTTGGTACCCATCCGGCCGCTTCTGTCATCAGGCCGCAGCCTAAACATTGGTTGCAGCAGCAGATGGCGTCTGCGACCAGCGCCTCGCGTGCCACCCAAAACGGAGCTGGGGCACAAAATGTCGAAGAGATGGCGTCAACAGCCGAACGCTCAGCCTCTCAGGTAGGACGTGCCGGTCGTTGGCGTACCAAGGGAACTGACTTGGAAAAGAAATTCGGTTCGGCTGAGAATGGTCTTGTTGATCTTGACAAACCGACGTTTCTGCGGTTACAGATGGATTAATCGGCCCGAGGTTATCAATTTTTTTGCTTGGCACCGGAATCAATACGATCCGGGTTGCCGTAAGGAGATTGGGTAAATTCCACA
>JADGCM010000254.1 GCA_015228995.1 Magnetococcales bacterium | reverse complement strand
AAACCGGGCACCTTGGGTTCAAATAGCGTTTCCCATTGGGGTTTACCAGAAGCAGACATGGTGGCCAGGGTCCGACCATGAAAGGAGTGGTGCAGGGTAATGATCTCGTAGGCACCGCTGCGGTACTGCCCCCCCCACTTACGCGCCAGCTTGATCGCCCCCTCATTGGCCTCAGCGCCACTATTGGCAAAAAAGACACGATCAAAGCAACTGTTGGCGGTAATCAGTTGGGCCAAGCGTAAGGCTTGGTCGTTGTAAAAAGCTGGGCTGGGATTGATCAGCCGTTCCGATTGATGGCGCACCGCCTCCACCACGGCCGGATGGCAGTGCCCCAGACAATTGACGGCCCACCCCTGGATAAAATCTAGGTAACGTTGCCCCCGTTCATCTTCCAACCACGACCCTTGACCACGGACAAAGACTACCGGTGGTCGGTTGGTGATAACCATCAAGGCACAATAAGGGTCGTTTGTCTGGGTCATCGCTTTCTCGCAAGGGCGAAGAGGCTGTATTATACGCCCCCTCTCCACCTGCGGGAGAGGGAGTTGTGAGGATAAACTACTCTGCAGATTGAGCATCCATGCCGCTGGAGCTGCGTGATTTGCTCGAACGAGCATGCTTAGCGGCGTGCTTGCGTTTGCTGCTGTGACGACGGGCATGGTGACGCTTGCCACTTTTGGCTTTCTCGTAGCCACCTTCGGCACCACCAGCCGCTTGTGCCAAAATGATCTGTTGGGATGAATCGTTATGGGTTGCCGGTGCGGCAATTCCTTCCATCGACAAGGTCAACATCAAACCGCAGGAAACCATCGCCAAAAAGTGCGTGATACGCATGTACAAATCCTCTCAAGTTTAGGAAAGTTGGGTATTTTTTTCGAAAAATGACCCACTCCATCCAGCGCCAAAACCAATCGTTGCCAACCATATGGAGTGTCTTCGTGGCGCGATTGTACTCCTGTCATGAGGACAATGCCAGACTTTAATAGCGTTTTTTCGACGTTTGTCTCCTGGCATATTTTTTTCATCATCTGCCTATAGAAGGCCAATATAAATTGTGCATCAATATCGCATCGAGATACAAACAGCAACTATACCAAGTGAATGATGGGAGGATAAAATAATATGGCGCGTCACTTAGGGGTGTCAGAGTCATTGATTCGTTGTCCAGTTTGTGCGGGCCGACCGGCCCATATCTATCGGTGCAATCACTGCGGTGAGGTGCGCTGTGGTCAGGAAAAATGTTATGGCAGCGAATCAGCCGTTGTTGGTTGGGCGTCATCGGGGTCGCGCTGTCGCCACTGTGGCCTTGGGCACTACCGCGTGATCGACTCGGCGGGGGCTGAATTGGCCGATTTTGTCCGTGAGTACCGATTAGAGCAGCGGGTACGACCGCTACGGCAGATGCTGCATGAGTCGCTACTGGCACGCCAGCGCGACACCTTCGCCTGTATGCCCTCTTCATCGGCCAAAACAATTCGGCCAAGTCGGTAGTTCTGCTAGGCTACATTAATCCGTCTCTTGTGAGGGAGGTCGATCACCCTCCCTCGGCCGGAACGGCATCCAATCCAGAGTCAGGTCATGATTCCAGCACCTGCTCCGCCCAGGCCACCACGGTTTCAGCCTTGCGGACGGCATCTTGGTATTCCTGCAGTTTGGCGACGATGAACGCCGTTTGGTATCACCACCAGCAGGCCTAGATCGCTGTCCGCTCCCATCTTGCCCCGTGCGGCGGATCCAAACAAGATGATGCGCAGCGGATGCGTTACCTCAACAATGCGCCGGACAATCTCATTTCAGAATGTCAGGATCGGGTGTTTTTAAGTCATTTCTCCTCTGTCCAGCTTAAAAACGCGAAAGCCTCGGTCCTGTTGGCTGCTGTTGTCCGTGTTGAGCCTCTTGATGACCCGCCGCAGCCGCTCTTTGGTGATCTCGGCGATAGTGGGATATTCCGGGTGACCGGTGGCTTCGGGCAACTGGACCAAGATGAAGCGCCGGTTGCCGCCATCCTGCTGGTTTAGTTCGAGAACGGCCTGGGCGGTGGTACCAGAACCAGCAAAAAAATCGATGACCCAATCATCGCCCTCGGTGGCCGTTTGCAGCAGCTGCATCAGGAGATAGGGCGACTTGGGTGATTGAAAAATCTTGGTTTTGGTATCAAACAAGGCGTTAAACGCGCTCTGGCCACGCTCGGTGTAGAAAGAGGGATCGATTAAAACGGTTTTGAGCATGCGCTCAGCGCCGTTGGCGTAACTCTTTCGGTAGATCTTCCACCGTCCCCGGACCAGCCGGGCTACCAACCAATCCAAATTCTGTCTAACTCGGTTTTTATCCCAAGTCCAGCATCCTGCAAAACCGTCGCTCCAGCAGGGGAATACCTC
>JADGCM010000253.1 GCA_015228995.1 Magnetococcales bacterium | reverse complement strand
CCCCCACCTCTTTTGGATGGTCGTAATGGATGGCAATGCCACTCTTCAGACCGGGGCCAACCACCAGCGGCGTCAAACGCAAATAACGCCGCATAGCACGTACCAGGGCAGCCTGCACCGGGGGCACCACACTAGCGATGATGGCGTGCTGTACATCAACCACAGCAGCCCGTTCCAGGAAGCTAGCAATTAATATACCATATTCATCACCGGTTCGCTCGACCCGCGTCGCCACCCGCCAATGGTGCAGCAATGCCGCACCCTGGTAGATACCAATGACAATATGGGTATTGCCTACATCCACAACAAGCAGCATGGCCTTCTCTTCTGTCCCCCTGATTCATCCCCGTATACCAGTCACTCCCCGATCCGCTTTGGCAATCATGCATGAAAAATACCACCTGATTGCGGCAGCAGTGGCAACAGCACGGTCACTTCAAACCCTCCCAGTTCTGGGGAACTGCCGAAATGGATGCTGCCTCCATATTCGATGACAATTTCACGACTGATAATCAGTCCCAAACCGTAACCATGACCACTCTCATCTAAACGTGTGCCCCCTGCGTCCAGGCACTGCAACACCCCCTCAGAGCATCCCGGTCCGTCGTCGCCAATGATGATTCTAAGCTGCTGTTGACAACGCTCCAGCCGCAACACAACTCGACTATCAGCCCACTTACAAGCATTATCGAGCAAGCCACCCAACAGTTCAATCATATCCTCACGGTCTCCCCGACAAGTGATATCGTCTGCTAAGTGGCAGTCAATGACCAGCGATTTGTGATAGTAGATACTTTTTAGAGTACGAATCAGTGGTGGGATTTCACGGGACAGGCAAAACAGACTCCCAGGCTGTGCTGGATCAGCCAGACGCGCCCGCTTCAACTCATGCTCAATCAGCCTCTGCATCACCGCCACGTTCTCTAGTAGCAACACCCGTATCTCTGGCAGTGTTTCCATCTCTTGACGCTGACCCAATTGTGACACCGCTGACACCGGGATTTTGAGGGTGTGCGACAAATTACCCAAGGCGTTGCGGGAACGTTCGAGACGCCGTTCGGATCGTTCCACCATACGATTAATCGCCACGACTAGAGGCTGTACCTCCGGCGGTACGGTCTGGCTGAGTCGGCTTCTCTCTCCCGACTCAATAGCCTGTAATTCCGCTAATGGATGTAACAGCGTCCGAAAACCGCGGCGAATCACTACCAACTGGGCCACCGCCAACAGTAGAAAGAAAACTCCAGACGCTACCAAGTAGTGCATCTGAAACTCGTAAAAACTACGCAAGAAAGCCGTCATATCTTCCGCGACAGCAATCATCAAACTGTATTCACGAATCCGCATCACCTTTACCAGCACCATTAAGGGCTTCTGGTTAGGACCCGTCATAAATAAGTGTTCATCCCCTACCGCCTCTATCTCGGGGAGCGGTAAACCATTGGTCCCCAATGACAAGGATTGCCGTTGCTGCACAACAGTACCGCCGTCACGCAAGACAATCTGAAAATAGTGGCCAGAGAACGTATGATGAAACACCGCATCTACTTTGCGATCATCCAGTTGGATGCGATCCTGTTCATCCAACGAGAGCTCGGTCAACAGACTCTCGATATCCTGTTCCAACCGGTCCGATATGTAATGTTCTGACAAAAGTCGGGTCGATTGCGTCACCAACAACCCCAATGCCAGAAAAGCCACGGCCAACAGGGTCAATTGTTGTAGTGTCAGGCGGGTGCGCAGCGAGGTCATAGCACTGCAAGGGCAGCATCAGGTTGGAACAGATAGCCTTGATGGCGTTTGGTTACAATCATGCCATGACCAATTTTCTTACGCAGATTGAGAATATGGACCTCAATGACATTATGATCATGATCCGTATCAAAATCGTAGATATGATCCAGCAGGTATTCCTTGGTTACGATCCGGCCAGCACTCAGCATCAAACAGCGCAACAAGCGGAATTCAGTGGCCGTCAGGGCAACGGTGCCGCCATTATGCCAGATAACCGCCTGCTGCCCTTCATCAAGCGTAAAAGAGTTGGTTGCCAAGGGAGCCTGATTGTGTCTGTAAGAACGCCGCAACAAAGCTTTGATACGAGCTATTAGCTCGGCCATGATGAATGGCTTGCCCAGATAGTCGTCGGCCCCCGCCTCAATGCCTTCGATCTTTTCCTGCCAACTGTTACGCGCTGAAAGAATGATCGTCGGAATCGATACGCCGGCGCGCCGCCAAGCCCGTAACACCAGCAAACCATTACGCGAGGGCAACCCCAGGTCGAGGACAATCACATCGTGAACCCCCTGCTGTGCCAAAGCCTCGGCCTCGGCGCCATCGTGGACCATATCGACCACAAAACCCTGCTCCATCAAGCGCTG
>JADGCM010000252.1 GCA_015228995.1 Magnetococcales bacterium | reverse complement strand
TGCCGTTTTTGAATCCACCCAAGATGCCATTGTCGCCTGTGATGCTATCGGTACCGTGGTCTTTTGGAACTATGGTGCGACCCAGTTGTTCGGTTATACAGCTGAGCAGATTGTTGGTCAACCGGTAACACGACTGATTCCGGAACGTTATCAAACGGCCCATCAGGCCGCCTTACAACAAGCGGCCGCCACCGGTACCTTAAAGTCAATCTCTGGCGGCCGGTTCGACCTGCATGCGGTGACGCGAGCGGGCAACGAGATACCTATTGAAACGGCGCTATCGACCTGGACTACCGATCAGGAGCGGTTTTTCGTCGCTATCATGCGCGATATCTCAGATCGGAAACAGCAAGAAGCCCATAACATGCGGGTGCAGCAATCACGCAGTGCCATCAGCGCCCTTTTGCAAATGGCCTTGGAACCAACTTCTCTGATGGATCAGCTGCGCGAAGCCTTAGATATCATCTTGGCCGTACCCTGGCTCACGATTGAGTCGAAGGGTTCGATCTTCCTGGTCGATGAAGAGACGCAAGAGTTAATATTGACCGTTGAACGTGGCTTAGCGACCCACCTATTGACCGCCTGTGCCCGTATCCCTTTCGGTCATTGTCTCTGTGGTCGGGCGGCTCAGAGTGGTCAGATGGTCTATTCGGCTCACCTTGATGATCTTCATGACGTGACCTTTCCTGGTATCAAGCCCCATGGTCATTACTGCATGCCGATTTTATCGCGTGGTCGTTTGTTGGGGGTGATCAACCTCTACATTGCCGATGGCCATAATTGTGATGACGAGGAGACCGCCTTTTTACAAGCCATTGCCAACACATTGGCAGGTATTATTGAGCGTAAGGGGGTTGAGCAGCAACTGGAGCATCTGGCTTATCACGACGCTCTGACCGGGCTACCCAATCGCAAATTGCTGATGAGTCGATTGCAGCGTGATGTGGCGCGCGCCAAGCGTGAACAGCTGATGCTGGCGGTGTTGTTTCTTGATTTGGACCGATTCAAGGCCGTCAACGATACCCTGGGGCATGAGGTAGGTGACCGCCTGTTGATTGAAGTAGGTCAGCGGTTGCAAACTTGCCTGCGTGAGGTCGATACCGTGGCCCGGCTGGGTGGTGACGAATTTACCGTCATTCTATCGGTTATTCACCACCAAGATGACGCCTTCAAGGTGGCCCGTAAAGTCATTTCCGTCCTGACAGAACCGTTCATCATTAATGGTCATGACTGCCATATTGGTACGAGCATCGGCATCAGTTTCTTTCCGCAGCACGCCGATAAAGCTGACGATCTGATCAAAAAAGCCGATGTTGCTATGTATGCCGTCAAACAGAGAGGCCGTAACGATTGCCTCGCGTTTGATGTTGAGTTGGATAACCATGGCTAAAGCGAGAATAAATGCCCACCTGGACCAAGCAGCCGAGACAGAAAAGAGACGCATTGCTGGCGAGATCCATGATGAACTGGGTGGCACATTAGCCGCCATCAGAATCGCATTGACCCAACTAGAAAAGCAGCAGACCTCTGCAGACGCCAAGAGACGTTGTCAAGAAATATCGGCATTGGCCCATCACGCCCAGCAGGCAGCGCGCCGCATTGCCACCTCCATCCATCCTGAAGGAGATAGCCTCCTATTGACCGCGGCCGATAACAGGGGGGAGGTCCCACCGCTGTAGCATGTTTAATGTATTTGTAACCGATGATCATGCCGTTCTCCGTAAGGGCGTCATTGGGTTGTTATCTGGTGAGGCTGATTTTCGCGTCGTTGGCGAGAGTAACAACGGGCGAGATACCATACGTCAATTGACCCATGTTAGGGCGGATGTCCTGCTGCTTGATATAAAATTACCGGATATGCACGGGTTAGATGTTCTCCTTCACGTTTCGGTGCATCAACCCCATCTGCGAACGGCCATTTTCACCATGTTTACGGATGAAACGTTGGCTGTTCGTTGCCTGAAGGCTGGAGCATCGGGGTATCTGACCAAAGAGATGCCCCCCGACCAATTGGTCGAGGCCATCCGTCAAGTGGCCAAGGGAGGTAAATGCCTAGCCCCTACCTTGGCGGCCAGTGCGATCATGAAATGGCACGAGTCACCTGATGTCCTGCAACACGAATCTCTCACTGATCGAGAATTTGGCATCTTTTTGCAGATTGCTGCCGGTACCCCCCTGGCTAAAATCGCTGAAGATCTCCGACTCTCCCCCAGCACCGTCAGCTCTTATCGTCTGCGCATTCTGAAAAAAATGGGTATGACCACCAATGCTGAGATAGTGCGTTATGTCACCCAACAGCAATTGATCGCGTGAAGGAGCTGCCATGGAAAATCACGTACCACCCGCGTAGCGGGTGGTTTGATGAAGGCCCTTATAAGGGG
>JADGCM010000251.1 GCA_015228995.1 Magnetococcales bacterium | reverse complement strand
CCAGAGTGCGTGTCAGTGGCCAATAGAGAGAAAAGAGTGCCGTTCATGGGTAGAGCAGGGACGCATCCCCGTAGGAGTAAAATCGATAGCCGTGCACGATCGCGTGACCATAATCGCGTTTGAGGCGCGGCTGACCAACAAAAGCCGCCACCAACATCAGCAATGTTGACCGGGGCAAGTGAAAGTTGGTGATCAAGGCATCAACGGCGCGAAATGAATAGCCGGGTCGAATAAACAAGTTGGTCTTGCCGCTCCATGCCTGCCACCGACCATCGTCACCCATGGCTGTTTCCAGCACCCGCACCGTCGTGGTGCCCACCGCCACCACTCGACGCCCACTGGCACGCCACTGATTCAGCCGTTCCGCTGTAGCAGCATCCAAACAGCCCCACTCTCGGTGCATCACGTGCTGATCGATATCTTCGTGCCGCACCGGTTGAAAAGTACCCATGCCAACGTGTAGAGTCACTGATGTCACCCCAACTCCTGCCGCTGCCAACCGATCCAGCAACTGCGGCGTAAAATGCAGACCCGCTGTCGGTGCCGCTACCGCACCACTATGACGCGCAAAAACAGTCTGGTAGTGTTGCCGATCCGCATCAACACCGGACGAGGCAATATAAGGCGGCAGCGGCATCACCCCGTGCTGCTCAATGGCATCCATAACACTTTGATCGGTACCAATGGTGAGCTGAACGTGGAAACTGTCCCCCCCCATTTTCCCCATAACCGTCGCCGTAATCACGTTGTCGATTAGGGTCGTCTGGCCAATGCGTACCTTTTTGTTGCTATCGATAAGGGCTTGCCACGACCGCAGATCGGACGAGATTGGCCGCAACAACAGCACCGAGCAGCGACCACCGGTCGTCTTATGACCGACCAGTCGCGCCGGGAAAACGCGGGTATCGTTCAACACCAACAGATCGTCAGCGCCTAAAATCTGGTCCAACTCGTCAAATCGCCGATCCTCAATGCCACCCTGACGGCTCACCAATAAACGAGAGTGGTCACGTGGATGGGCCGGTTGTTGGGCAATCCGCCCCGCTGGCAGCTGGTAGTCAAAATCGCCCAGATTCACGCATTCACCCGATCTTGTTGCAGTAAATTTAACAATAGACGTTCCACTTGTTGGTACAGGGCGCGGATGGAGTGGTATTCTTGTTCGCTGGGAACACCGTCAGTTTGTTCCAAGGAGCGGCAGTACTCAGCCAACCGGCTAGCACCGATGGTGCTGCTAGAGCCTTTCAGACCATTGAGGTGGTGCTGAGTAGAGGATACATCCCGTCGATTGATCGCCAACGCCAGTTCAGTCAATAACCGCGGTGTTTGTTCCAAATAATTAGCCAGCACCCGATGGAGCAAATTAGCCGCCCCCGGGCGCTGTAGTTGCCGGATGCGGTCCAATATCTCCGGATCCACAACCGGCAAGGTCACGGTCGGATCGGCCGCAATACGGGCCAACGAAGAGACCGAACTGCCAACAACAACATGGCTGACCACGCCACCGCTCGACCCGCCAGTCACCGGCTGTAATGGCTCTTCCTCAGTCGAATCGGCCGGTGGAACCGTTGCCTGAGTAGACGTCTGCTCTAACATATCCCGTTCCGAACGACGCAACGCCAACAAGGCGATGATTCCAGTCAGTAACAGGGTACTGAGGCACACCGTGATGAGCAACGCCATGCTCACAGCATGGTGCTGCCTCATCCCCTCTTCGACACCAGCAAGACGCCCTCGCAAAACAGCAACGAGGTTATACGCCGTCTGACTGATGGCATTGGCTAACGACAGCCGCTGGTTTAGCTCGGCCATGGTCGAATGTTTGCCTTTGACCAGTACCATCCATTGTGCCGTATCTCCCCGGATGCGATCCAGCATGACGGACGTCGGCACGTCGGTGCAATAACGCTGTAGCAAGGCTACTCCATCGTCAACGTCATGCATCAGCTCATCCAGACGCTGATGATCAAAACGGTCGGCAACCGCTGCGGACGCAGTCAATAAGGCGACCCGCTCTGCCAGCCGTAATGCTAATTGCATGGCTGGCACGGTGGTGACGATGGCCTGCTCCATCGTTTGTTTGGAACGGTCCACCGAGTAAGTCACGACTGCCGTCGCGCAGAAGGTCAGGAGTGCCACCAGCGCCAAAGTCAGGTAAAGTTTGCTGCCAGTCACAACCCTACACCCCCAACCGTTCGCCCCAGTGTAATTTACCACGCAATATATTGTAATAGTTTCGATCCGGGGCATGGAGCAACGATAGACAGCGCTCACTACGTCGTATCTGGACGACGTCACCCTCTTCCAGAGAGAAGCCAACTTGACCATCTAAGGTCAATAGCCGGTCATCATGGTCATAGGCCATGGACAGTGCAATGACCCCTTGTCCAG
>JADGCM010000022.1 GCA_015228995.1 Magnetococcales bacterium | reverse complement strand
AGCTGAAAAAAATGCGTCAGATGGCACCCATGTCGGCAGAAGCGACGGTGGTGCGCAATTACATTGACTGGTTGGTCAGTCTGCCATGGAGCGTCGTGACGCAACTGGAGCACGATTTGCGTCGGGCAGAAGAAATACTAGAGGAAGATCACTACGGTCTGGAGAAGGTCAAGGAGCGTATCTTAGAGCATTTGGCGGTACAGCAAAAAGTAGCCAAGATGAAAGGCCCGATTCTCTGCCTAGTGGGCCCCCCTGGTGTCGGCAAGACCTCGTTGGCCAAATCAATTGCCCGCGCTGCCGGACGGCGTTATGTGCGGATCTCTCTGGGGGGAATCCGCGACGAAGCGGAAATTCGTGGCCATCGCCGTACCTATATTGGCTCAATGCCGGGAAAAATTATTCAGTCGATGAAAAAAGCCGGCAGCAGTAATCCGCTGTTTCTGCTGGATGAGATCGATAAGGTGGGTTCAGACCACCGTGGCGATCCCTCTTCGGCTCTGTTAGAGGTGCTGGATCCGGAACAGAATAATACCTTCACTGATCATTATATGGAGGTTGATTACGATCTATCTGGGGTGATGTTCATCACCACGGCCAACAGCCTTAATATTCCGAAGCCACTGCTGGATCGCATGGAAGTGATTCGTATCGCTGGCTACACCGAAGATGAAAAGATGCATATTGCCAGGAAATATCTCGTGCCCAAGCAGATGGAGGCCCATGGGTTACAACCGGCGGAGTTCTCAATCTCCAATGCGGCCGTTACCGATATTATCCGCTATTATACCCGTGAGGCGGGCGTGCGCAGTCTAGAACGAGAAATAGCAACGCTGGCTCGAAAAAGCACAAGATCGTTGCTGACCAATAAGCAACAGAATGGCAGCGTGGCCATCACCACTAACAATCTCGTCAAATACCTTGGGGTGCGTCAATTTCGTTTTGGCCTCGCAGAAGAGGAAAATTTGGTTGGGGTAGCCACCGGTCTGGCCTGGACCAGCGTTGGCGGCGAGTTGCTGTCGATCGAAGCCACTCTGTTAGATGGTAAGGGGCGTCTGACGATCACCGGTAAGTTAGGGGACGTGATGCAGGAATCGGCTCAGGCCGCCATGACTTATGCACGCATGCGTGCCCGAGAATGGATTCTCTCCCCGGCGGACTTTTTCCAGAAGCGCGATATGCATATTCACGTTCCGGAGGGAGCGACGCCCAAGGATGGTCCGTCGGCAGGTATTGCCCTTTGCAGTGCCATCGTCAGCGTTGTTACTGGCACACCTATTCGTCGCGATGTGGCCATGACCGGGGAAATTACCTTACGCGGCCGCGTGCTCATTATCGGTGGCTTGAAGGAAAAACTACTGGCTGCTCACCGAGCCGGCATCCGCCATGTTATTATCCCGGAGGAGAATAGCAAAGACATCAAAGAGCTGCCGGCGTTGATCCGGCGTGATTTGCATATTCATCCGGTTCGCCACATGGACCAAGTATTAGAGCTGGCCTTGGTAGAGAAGCCACGGCCCAGTAGTTGGAATGTAGCACAAGATCAAGCCTCTGTTACAGATGATTTTAGCGAGGAAGATGAGGTTACCCCACCGCACACGCACCCGGTAACACATTAATTGCTGCGTCCAATCATAAAATGCTTGACATAAAATAGGGTAGTCGGTATAAGCCGTCTGGGTGGGATGTTATGTATAGGCTGGTCTCGCTGTATTTCTTATTAGTCCTTTAGCATGAGGAAAATTTGGGAGGATTTGACATTGAACAAAACGGATATGACTGAAAAGGTGGCTGCAACAGCTGAGTTGACTAAAGTGCAGGCGGGACGTGCTATCGACGCCGTTGTTGAGGCGATCCAGGGGGCGTTAAAGGCTGGCGACACCGTAAATTTGATTGGGTTTGGTACTTTTTCAGTGGGAGAGCGTGCAGCCCGCACCGGACGCAACCCGCAGACCGGCGCCCCCATGGAGATTGCGGCGGCGCGCTTGCCTAGATTTCGTCCCGGTAAGGGGCTGAAAGACGCCGTCGCTGCCGTTGGCGAGAAGAGCCCCCCATCGCCAGCTGCTGCTCCAGCGTCTGCTGCCGTGCCAGTACCAGCCGCGACCAAAGAGAAAGATAAAGAGCACGGCCGCGAAAAAGAGAAATCCTCTAAGAAGAAATGATAGATTGAGGCTAATTGTTTAAGGGCGGATAGCTCAGTTGGGAGAGCACCGGTTTTACACACCGGATGTCACAGGTTCGAACCCTGTTTCGCCCACCATTTGAACTTGGGCTTGGCTTGGCTAGGCCCCCTTCATCACTGGAGTAGCCCCTCTACTCCGTTTGAATCGGACAGCGCCCTAGCGCCACTTCCGGCGCGGGAAGCGTAGGTTCTTCATCGTCGACGGAGCGAAATTCAAGCCGTATCTCGACACGGCGGCTCTCCTCACGCGTGGATTTGATGCTCGTAGTGGTGGCCCCGTCGATCATCAGTAACTGTTGCAGACGGCGCTGCTCTGCGGCCGTTATATCGGCCTCAAATAGGGCACAGACGACCGATTGAGCGCGACGCAGACTCAAATGGACGTTGTACAAATAGGTACCGGTCTCATCGGTATAGCCCTCAATATGAACCCGTTTCAACCAGCTACGCCCTGGCTCGGCTGCATGCAGCGCCAATAGCAGCGGCACGACAGCTTGCATCTGCCTCTTCGCCTCGGCCGACAAGAGATAACTATCGTGTGCAAAACGCACCCGATCTCCCAAACCGATGGTATGGGCGGTGCGATTGGCGGTCATATCGAGAGCACTGCGCTGAATTTGCTGTTGCAACTGCTCAAAGAAAATATCGACTGCCGCATCGCGCTGCTTGCGTTCCAATAACGGCCGCGAAGCCACCGCCAACATAGAGATGGCCATGACCAACAACAACAGCATCACCAACGCGGTCATCAAGTCGGCATAACTGACCCAAAATGGTGCATCGACCGATTCAACTCGTCGGCTACGACTCACCGGGCTGCTCTTTCATCAAAGGACATCACAGGGGCATTGCGCTGTAGCTGTGACCACTCGTGATCGCCAATGGCTAAGAATCGGAATATCTCCGCTTGCAGCACCTGCCATTCATGGTCCGGCATCTCCTGTCCCAATCGTTCGGCCAAATGCAGAATGGCCTGCAATATCGCTGTTTTACGCCGTCTGGTTCTCTGACCGGGGACGATTAATTGCTCAATGGTGTGGTGTTCACGGATGACACGGCAGATGGCTTTAGGGAAGTGCCACGAACGACACAGCAGAAAGCTAATGCGACCATGATCGATTCCAAACCGCTCTTGCTCCGCTTGTGCCAATAACCGGCCACCACTGGCATGGGTGGTCTGGTACAGTGGATAATAATCGCTGAACCAGTTCATCATCGCGGGAATGCCACAGTCGTGAAATAGCCCTAACGTGTAGGCCTCTTCTGGTTCCACCACAGGCAAATAACCATTGGAACAGTTGGGTGACAACGCTGGCAGAGACAGCGCTACATAACGGCTCAACACCCCCGCTTGCACAGCGCGAAGGCGAATCTCATGCAAACCATTATCACGTCCGATCAATTTTGCTTTCAAGAATAGCCGATCCACCACACGACGCATGCCCATCAAGCCAAGCATCAAGCCCGCCTCTTCAATGGAAGCGACACGGCGGCTGCCACGGTTGGCCTGGTGGAGGGTTCTAGCCGATAAGGCCGCGTCTTGGCGTACAATACGTAAAATTTGGTAGAGATCGGGGGCAAAACCGTTCAGCAGGCGACTGACGGTCAGCAATACATCCGGACGCGATGGCAGGTCAAACTCTCCCGCTAACCGACCGATCCAGGCTTCATCATCATCCGTCACGTGATTGCCCCCTCTCTGTATCCCCCTTCGACTTGCTCCAGAACGGTTGGCAACGGATCAAATCCGCCCATTTCTGTTCAGCATCAGTGGCCGTCCGACGGGTTTGTGTCTGCACCCACTCGTAAAATCGGGTGTTAATTTGGTTCTCGGTATCAGGTGATATCTGTCCAAATTGACTACAGAAACGATGCAGATAATCAATTTTGCGCAACAACTGACAGAATTGCCCCAAATGGTGGCTGAATGTGTTACCGGTAACATGACGCCGCAACGCGACTACAAATAAATCCACTAGGGCATGAAGCATCTCGCCTTTTTCTCGGATGGCCCTACCAGTTGCCCAATCGATACCACTGATGCGTTCGTGCATCTGCAACAACCGGTGGTAATGCCGATCCATGACAACCGTGACCGAGGGAGCCATGTGGACTTGCAGCTGCTTACGTTGCCGGTGATCCAATCGATACCGCCATAATCGCCCGTGTAACCAATAACCAAGGCCTAGCAACAATCTGGTAAACCGAAATGAGTTGAGTAGCGAGCGCACCTGGTTGAAATAATCCTCGTTACGTAGCAGGACCCGTTGTTGCAACCGCAGCAACTCCGCTGACTGCGGTGGCTCCAGCGCCGCAAAGGGCTGCCAACCCTGCTCAAGAAAATTTTGCCACTGATCGGCTGGCACCAAGGCGTCACTCAGCCATTCCAATTCGGCGTCAATCTGATCTCGGGCATCGTCGGTAATCAAACTGGCGTAAGCGGCAGACAGCATACGCAGCTGCGTCACCGCCTTGAGTAATTCCTGCAATCCCAACCGACCACTGACTGCATCGCCATCGTTGATCAGGGCGTGGGCATCCACCAGTTGTTGCCACAAAAACTGGCACAAACGGACGAAAGTGGCCTCCAACGGCGTATCGGCAGACAAGGCCAGATCAGGGGCTGGAGAACGTGGGTCGGGGATCACCCCATAACTCCAGAAGGCCCGCTCAAGCGGTGAAGCACTGACAAAAGCGGGCTCCCATGCCTGTGCCAGCGTTAACGCCCGCTGAAACATCCAAGCGTCCAGCTCCCCCCGGGTCGTTTTGATGACTATTTCATGAAACAACTGATCACAACACACATCCTGACAATCATCCTTATGGTGATCCTGCCGCAACGGTGTCGTGATATGGCCTTTTTCTTCTAATAGTTCAATCCTTCGGCTATCTGGGAACTCCAGCAGCCAGCGTCTTTTACTGCAAGTGATATGCACCACAGGCTGCAGGTCGCCCACCACAATAGAGGGGGCCTTCTTGAAGAGATACTCCAACTCCCGTTGCAGCAATTCTAGATTTAATACCCCACTGTCACAGGAAAGGCGACTGGTCATCCAAGCCGGAAAGAGTGGTTCGTGCAGCCATGAGCGGCGTGGCTGGATGATCTGGCGCCAAGAGTGGTCATTACGACGACGCAGAAGGACGAGCAGACCATGACGCCATAACGTCATGGTTGGTGTATCAAAATAGGTGCTGGTCTCGGTGGTCTCCTTGACGGGTCCAACAGCAGCGGCTCGCACCAGAGGCCATTGCTCCGGTATGTTGGCGGCGGCCCTTGGATCGCTAGCGCGGAAACGGAGTGTGCCTATGCCGTCCATGGGTATTTTTTACCTATCATCTGATTTTTAAGCGTTGACGCAGAGAGTCAAGTCTCTCGCTCAACATCTCGATAAAGACCGCCTGCTCGCTACCGGTATGACGGACAATCTGTTCAATGCGACCGGTCATGGCCTGATCTGCTTCGACACGATGCTGCAATATCTCCGACTCCACTTGCTGCATCTTGTCCACCAAATCAGCGCTGACACGTTGGTTAAATTGTTCCAATGCCGTCAACAAGTCGCCATGCCGATCTTGACTCCAGGCCAGAAATTCCGCCATACGCTGATGGGCAACCTGCATATTTTGTTGATTTGAACCGGACAATTCTTGTGTCCACTGCTTAAGATCACGGTGCAACGTCTCCTGTTCGGCGACCAGAAGATTGCGCATAGCGGTTAAGTGATCGGCAAGGCGGCTAGAGGAATGCTCTAGATGGCTATTCAATGACAACAGCAGCGTGTCCATCACCCGTTGCAGCTGCTGGCGGATATCGCCACTGACATCGCTTACCGCCGATTGGACCCCATGTACCAGCTGCTCAGTCGGCACCAAGCCCAGTGACTGCAACAACACCGTCGTATTTTGCCACAGCAACGCCTGCTGTTGTTGGATGGTTTGCATCGTTTCGTTAAGCCCTTGCTCTAACTGCTTCTGATGCCTAGCCAGCGCCTCACTCACCGTCGCCACCAGTTGGGGACCGAAGGCTTCGCTTCGCTCCTGCTGCAATAAAAAACGATCCACCTGACGCACCAGTTCACCGCGCAACCCCTGGGTAACAGCCGCCATGGCGTCAACACGTTCGACCACAGTGCTCATTTGCTGTAACAAGCGCTCCAGTCCCCGGTTACCCTGATCGGGTAACGCAGCCACGACAGCGGTCATTTCTCGGGTAGCCTGATGGACGCCACCACCAATTGCCGTCAGCTGTTCCAGTAGCTGCGTCAAGATCACCTCCTGACGGCCGCCATCTGGCCGTGCCAACAGCCAGCCGTGGATCCGCTGCACAACCTCGATGAGTGTGGCTAAACGCTCCTGCTCCTCTTGACGCTGACCGGCTACCGAGCGGATTGCTTCACGCAGCGGCTCCTGCGACGAGATAATGGCTTGGTGCAATCGCTGTGCAAGCATCTCGTCCCTATGGCTGCTTTGATGGGAGGGAGTGGTCATTTGTTCCACAATGCGCTGCACGGAACTGGTCAGTAGTGCCCATTGCTCCTGCTCCTCTTGCCGTTGGCTGACAACCAAGCGCACCGACTGTGAAATGACGCGCAGCGGCTCCAACAGGGCCTCCCGCACCCCTTCATGGAGCTTGGTGCTCATGGTAGTGATCCCCTGACTCCACTGCTCTTGTAGCACCGTTGTCAACTGACTCAGTTGCTGCACCAGGGCCTCGTTGTGGGCATTGCTTTGCCGCGAGGCTGCAACTGCCTGTTCCAAGTCCGATATGGGACGAAACAGAAAACCGATAAAACTGTGCAGAAAACTGACCTGAGCATAGCGCCAGTGCAGCAACCACTTCTCCAATAGCGTCACCGCCAGGGCGGTCAAAATGGCCAGAAACGAGGCCACGAAGGCGGTTGCTACACCGGTAAACAACTGTTCCAATTGCAATGTGATGTGGCTGGGGTCAGCAATGGGATTGAATTGGGACAACCCAAACAAAATGCCTACGAAGGTACCGATGATGCCAGCGCCTGTTAACAGCCCCGGCAGGTAGCGAAAGAACTCCACCCGCATCGGTACGTCTACCAGCAGAACGCTATTGAAACAGCTCTCGGGTGCCAGCGTGGCGTGATAGACCAAACGCTCCTCCCCAGGCCAATGACCTGGTTGCCGTTGACACTGTAACGAGGCGGCAAACTCATGCCACAATCGGGTAAAGAGCGGGTAATAAAACCAAGAGCGTTCCACGGATCCCGAACCCGGATTGGCTGGCCAACCGGCACGGACCGCCCGGCGTAGATCCCAACAGACTAGAAATAACCGGACCCCATCCACAAGGGCCGGCAATAGATAGCCCAAGACAAAAAACGACAGGCTGGACACAATAATGGCTAACAACAGCAGCAACATCGGCGCATCAGGCTGATATTTCAGTGGTAACGCCAAAAACGAGGGCATTTGTGCCAATTGCAGCACGGTGGCTACATTGTGCCAAGTCCACCACCCGGCCGCCAATGCACACGACAACAGCGTCAACAAACGCAACGACGAAAACAGTGGTGTGGCGGCAAAAGGGGATTGTAACGACTGGGGGAATTGATTGGGTCGAGTCATGATGACGTTGACAACCGTCCAATAATAGCCAAAGTGGGGTGCAGATAACGCCGGGCGACCTGCTGGAGCTGAGCCGCAGTCACCGCCTCCAGGCGATCCCCGTAGTGCCAAGCCAACTGTTTCCAGTCAAGACCGTTAACGGCCGCATGACCGATCATCCAGGCCCAACGTGACAACGCATCGCGCCGATAAACATGATTCGCGTGCAGACGATTTTTGATCCTACGCAATTCATAGTCCCCAACAGGCTGCTCCATCAGACGTTGCAACTCCTCAACCAACAGCGTTTCAATACGATCCATGGCTTGATTATCGACAGGGACAATAGAAACAGACCATAAATCATTATCGTAAGCTAGGTCATCATAACTGGCATCCACCGATACCGCCAGTTTCTCCTCGACGACCAGCCGCTGGTATAACCGACTCGACAAGCCATTGCCGAGCAACAGCGACAAGACATCAAGCGCTTCCGGTACCAAATCGGCGTCGGCGGTTGTTTGAGCCGTCACCAAGCTGGGTGCCAAAAAGGCGGCATAAAAAAGCGGCAATTTAGCGGTGGCATCCGTTATCTCCAGACGCTTTTGTTGCGGCTCTACCACTGCTGAGCCCCCCTGCGGCGGCGCCCCCTCCATAAGGGTAAAACGGCGCTGGTTAGGCGGATGGGCCGCTACTTTGGCTGCAGGGATAGCGGCAAAATAACGCTCTACCCTCGCCACCACCTGGCTCAAATCGATCTCCCCTACTAATAGCAAAATGGCATTGTCTGGGCTGTAATAACGGTGGTACCAGTGCTGTAACGCCTGCTGACTATGATTGGCGATGTCCTGCTTCCAACCGATAACGGGCCGACCATACGCATGCGGCCACAGAGCCATCTGCTGAAATTTCTCTATAAAACGCGCCGTTGGATCGCTATCGGTACGCTCTAACCGCTCTTCCATAACGACGCTGTTTTCCGCCTTGAATTCTCGTTCATCGAAAAGCAGATGCTGCATCCGATCTGCCTCCAGCTTAAGGACCAGATCAAGGTGATCGGCATGGATCTTTTCGTAATAAACGGTATAGTCGTGCGACGTGGCTGCATTTTCCTGGCCTCCATGACGGGCAATGGTCCTGCTGAACATCCCCTTGGGAACGGTAGAAGTTCCCTTGAACATCATGTGTTCCAACATGTGCGCTAGGCCACTGCCACCCTCGGTCTCATCGGCGGCACCGACACGGTACCATAGCTGCGACACCACCAGCGGTGCTTTGGCGTCGCGCAGGGCAATCAGACGTAGCCCGTTGGCCAAGGTCGTATCGATAGCCTCCCGCGAGTCGGCAGCCACCATACCAGGCAACCCAGCCGACAAGCATACCAATAGGAGAAGCACCACAACGATTGGCATGATGCGGTTAATCCTTTCTCTTGCCCGGGGCCGGGGCCGGGGCCGGTTTGGGTGCCCCAAATAGGATTTGTCCCGCCGTGGTACTGCCAATATCACGAGCCCGCGTCAGGCTGCGGTCCGGGTCATCCTCGCTGACACCGGGGACGGGCAGCCGATCTAAATCAGGCGGAATTTCGAGGGGTTCGCGGGTGGCAATACGGGAGGGATCGAACGGATCGCTCTCCCATGGCATGCGAAAATGGCCCGAACAGCCTGCAGATAACATCAATACTAACAACAAGATAATTCTCATTCCACCACCTTAAGAGGATTGTCAGCGATGCTGCCGCTGTGGCAGGCCACTGATCACAGCCACCAACAGCGTTACCGCGTACGGCAGGGCTTGTACCGCTAGCACGGTCACCCATATCTTCGTATCGTTGAAGTCCGTGCCGACGTTTACCGTGACACCATACACAGCGAGCATAAATGCCACCATCATCAGAAATTCCTCCCGCGCCGCCGCCAAGGCGCGCCCGATTAGATGACCGGAGGCTTTTTTGGGTGTACGAAAAAAAGGCATACCGCTGGTCACCAACCCACTCAACATCGCTAAAGCGATGGTGTGCGACAGGGCCAAACCAGCGAGAGCGGCGGTAATTGCCTGACTGATGCGTACCTTGACGTTGGTGCGATATAGATAGAAATGCTTCAATAACTTAAAACAAAACAAAAACAACGGTAACGCACAAAACACCATTGATGGCGGATCAATACGGTGGGGCCAACCAATCATCAATATTGACCAAACCAGGGCAAACAGATTAAACAAGAGATTAAAGCCATCGGCAAACCACGGCAACCAGCCAGCAATAAAATGGTAGCGCTGGCCCCAATTAAGATGTGACGGCGCCCAGGACAACATTGCCCCGATGTGATGGCGTAAGATCTGTACCGAACCATAAGCCCAGCGAAACCGCTGCTTTTTGTAATCGATAAAGGTATCTGGCATCACCCCACGGCCGTAACTCTCCGGGATATAAACCGCTTCATGGCCCTGCTCAAAGATGCGCAGCCCCAATTCGGCATCCTCGGTGATGCACCACTCGGCCCAACCATTCACCTGCTCCAACGTCGACCGCCGCACCATCGTCATGGTACCATGCTGGATGATGGCATTGCGCTCGTTGCGGGTGATCATGCCGATGTAGAAAAAACCACGGTATTCGGCGTAACACATCGACTTAAACGGGCTTTCATGATGATCACGATAATCCTGCGGTGCTTGGACGATGGCGATATCCGGCTTCTGGAAGTGGGGGACCAAGTCACGCAACCATCTCACATCGACTAAATAATCGCTATCGATGACCGCGATGACCTCGGCCTGGGGATGGGTCTGGCGTAGGGCAAAATTAAGCGCCCCGGCTTTGAAGCCAGCCAGCGGATCGACGTGAAAGAAGCGAAACCGCGGTCCCAATTGTTGACAATGGTCCGCCACAGGCTGCCAAACAGCGGCGTCTTTGGTGTTGTTGTCAATCACCAACACCTCAAAGTTGGGGTAATCAAGCCGAGCTAGGGCGTTCAAGGTCTCAAACATCAACTCTGGTGGTTCGTTATAGGCAGGTACGTGCACAGAAACCATCGGCAATTGATCGTCGGGCACCGGCTGCGGCTTAAAAGCACGCCGCCGCGAGCTGACCCATACCGCCTCGGCCCACTCATGTGCCTCGGCAAACAGCACCAGCAGCACCCCAGCCATGCCGGCAGCCAAGAGCAACCCTACTGAGATGGTGACCATCGATAGATATTGTTGACTGAAATCATAAACCACCCACACCGCCAGCGAAGAAACGGCATAAGCAATGACTGCCAGAAAACCACGGGCACGAATGCGCAAATTGCCACTATCGATCAACAGCATGGAAACAACGACCAGCCCCACAATCATTGATGCCGCCGCTAGTACCGACCAAGCAGGGATGTTGACGATGGGGGCATCGAACGGGAATTTAGGCTGGCGTTGGCTGTCGTAAACGCCCCAATAAGCGCCGACCCCGCGCTCAGCTGTATCCCCCTTCCAGAGTTGGTCGAAGGCCTCCATGACGTAGTAGACGAATTTTTCCTGTGTCGCCTGTTGCAGAAAACGGCGCAAAAAGGTCGCCTCGGCTGCTAAACTGGCCTCAGCCTGACGTCTGGTCCGTCCCATACTGGGCCAGCCCACCTCAGCAATGACAATTTTTTTGTTGGGATAGGCACGTTGTAAATCGCGATAGCGTTCGACAACATAGCCCACCGCATCGTTGACATGGATGCCCTCCCAATAGGGCAGCATATGGGCGGCAATATAATCGACACGGGCCACGAGTTCTGGATGGGCGATCCAAACATGCCAAGGCTCGGCGGTGCTAACCGGTATCTTGGTGCGCTTGCGTACTGCGTCCAGATAAGCCATCAGCTCTTCTGGGGTCAATAGGCCATGCAGCAGCGTCTCGTTACCGACAATGAGTCGGACCACATTATGCCAATGATCCCCGACGGTATTGATCAAGCGATTGATCTCCACCTCATTACGGTCACGATCTTTATCGAGCCAAGCCCCGACAGCAACGTTGATCCCATATTTAGCTGCCAACCGTGGAATTTCGGCTTGGCTACCCTGCACTGTGTAACTGCGCACCGAATGGGTCTTGCCGGCTAGCTGCTGCAGGTCCTCTTCAATCTGTTCCACCGTTGGATAACGACCACGAACAGGATCCTGGTCGGCGCGGTAGGGAGAAAAGGAGAAGCCAACGATTTTATTGGGCCACAGCGGCTCCTCAATGGGCTGATTGAACCAAGCCCATAGGCTGATGGTAATCAGCGAGATCGCTATAATGACCACAAAGTTGATTTTCTTCATGCGTGCTTAAGCGTCCCTAGCGACCCTAAAACCAACACCACCACTGTTCTGCAATTCCAACTCATCAACAGCGATATGGTTGCGGCGTGCCAAACGGCACGCCTTGTTGTTACTGCGGTAGCTGCCACCACGACGGATGTGTTCCCCACTAGTGGCTCCTTTGGGGTTGTTGGCAGCAGCCGTTGCATAAGGAGCATAGCGATCCGATACCCATTCCCAAACATTGCCTAAGATGTCGTGAAAGCCCCATTCATTGGGACGCTTCAAGTTGACTTTCTGTAATTTACCACCAGAATTGGTGGCATACCAAGCATAGTCATCCAGCTTGCCGCCGTCACCATCGCCAGGAAACTTACCGGTTGAGCCTGCCCGCGCTGCATATTCCCACTCTGCCTCAGTGGGCAAGCGCAACCGCGCACTGGCCCCGGCCATGAGACCCAATTTTTTAATAAACTCCTGTGCCTGATCCCATAGAATCTGTTCCACCGGATACTCCTCTTGGGCCGCAGCCAGGGCCGCCTTTTGCTGCTCTTCTGGGGTCATTTTATGCACCACCGCAGAGCGTCCCCCTCCCTCCATGACTCGGCGCCACTGTTTGGAGGTGACCGGATATTTGGCCAGCCAAAATGCATCCACAGTGACCGGGTGCATCGGACCTTCATTGGGCAAGCGTCCAACTTCATCGTCTGGGCTACCCATGATGAAGGTACCGGCTGGTACCCATAAGAATTCCATGCCCGTTACCGGCTCGACCCATTCCTTTTTCTCATATTGGGTCACCGATGCTACCGACACCACCGCCTGATGCGCCGATTCTTCTTCATCTATCGTCTGGAGAAACTGCGCAATGTCATCCATGGTAACGATGAAACCGGCCTTGTTCATCATAGCGGCCAACACCTTTTCCAACGGCGGATTAGGTGGGGCTGCCGCCAATTGCCTCGCCCGAGGCAACGCCTTGCGCAACGGCTCCATTTTCCGACTCAATGAGGCCGACGCCTTGCGTTCAAAGCGGGTGATGGTAGTACCCTGCTGCACGCTCTCCTTGGAGAGGAAGAGACGTAAATTGTTCTCCGTGTCCGACAAATCTTGCTGTTGCAGCAAATCAAACACCTTGACGCATTGGTCTGGGATGGATTTATCCGCCTCTTGGAAGTAAAAGCGCCAAACACGCCCATCGGTGAGGGCGTACACCCGGGCAGGCGGCCGGGCGATAGGCAGGGCATCCTTGCCGAGAGAACCAGCCGGGCGAACCTCAATGGCACACTTAACGACTTGGCTATCTGGAGCTACCGCTAAACCAATCACAGGCATGGCCGATTCCATGGAGATATGGATCTCTTCCGGATTCCACGGATCCCAACCCAGCTCGCTCAGTAGCGATATAACCAATGAAAAACAGATCTGTTCTGGCGACGCATACAGGTTTTTAGCCAATCGGCGCTGGATATTTTTTAAGGTTTCTTTCATACCAGTCTCAACGCATACCGATCCATCGTATTGGGGTGATCGTGCAGGAACGCAATGGGCTAGTGTGACATATAAATCGGTGGGATACAATGGGACCGATACACCAGAAGCCGTTCCTCCAGCATATCGCGCATGGCATAACGCACCCCCTCACGTCCCAAACCGGAATCCTTTACCCCCCCGTAAGGCATGCTGTCGACCCGGAACGAGGGAACGTCGTTGTGGATGATCCCGCCCACCTCCAACACGTCAAAGGCACGCATGACCGTCTGAAAATCGTTGGTGAAGAGACCACATTGCAAGCCGTAGCGAGAGTCGTTGACGCGCTCAAAAGCCTCCTCCATCGATTGTACCGGTGTCAGGGTCACGACCGGACCGAAGGCCTCTTCAGCGACCACGGCACAACGGGCGTCGACCTCCTCCAAAATAGTGGCAGCGAGGCTGTTGCCTTGGCCAACCGGCGCGACGCTGTGGCCCGTCACCAAACGGGCCCCTTGGTCGATAGCTTCTTGGATCCACCGCTGCAACCGTTGGCAATTGGCGCTGTCGATCATTGGCCCCAGGGTGGTCCGCTCATCAAGCGGATCGCCACTGCGTAAAGCCTCGGCAGCCTTCTTGAAGCGGGAGCGAAACTCCCCCATAATCTCGTGGTGGAGAAAGATGCGCTGCACCGAAATGCACACCTGACCACACTGATAAAAGGCGCCCATCACCGCACGGGCGATCAGCCAGTCCCAATCACGGACATCGCGGTCAACAATCAAGCCAGCATTGCCCCCTAATTCGAGAATGACTTTTTTCTTCCCTGCCGCCCGTTTCATCGGCCAACCTACCTCTGGGGAACCGGTGAACGATAACAACTTAATCCGTTCATCCTCCACCAACTGCTGGCCAACGGTGCGGCTGCAAGGCAGCACCGAAAAGGCTGCTAATGGCCAGCCAGACTCGGCGATGATCTGGGCCAACATCAAGGCAGTGAGGGGGGTCTTGGAGGCCGGTTTCAAAATGACCGGACAGCCAGTTGCTAGGGCCGGTGCTATTTTATGCACCGCCAGATTAACCGGAAAATTAAACGGGGCAATCGCTGCCACCACACCAATGGGATAATGGCGCACCAGGGCTTGCCGCCGGGTCGCCAGAGGATTGATCGCTAAATCATAAGCCTCGCCATAGATGCGTGTCGTCTCACCTACAGCGATGTCGAAGGTGGCCACCGCCCGGGTGATCTCAAGACGCGCTTCGTGGATGGTCTTACCATTTTCTTGCGCCAGCGTCCGTGCAAACAGTTCCTGCTGCTCGCTCAGTCGATCACGGATAAATGCCAAAATGCGCGCCCGTTGGTAAGGCTCTAATTGTCGTGTCTGCGGCAGCGCTTGATGGGCCGTGGCAATGGCCTGTTCCACCTCAGCGGCAGAACATTCCGCAACCCGATCAATCAGCTGGCCATTAAACGGGTTGATGACCTCCAGTTGTCTCTCACCCTCAATCCATGAGCCGCCTACATAAGCTCGCATCATGATGTTGCGCCGTCGCCTCCTTTGCCTTGTTGCACCTCTCCCAAGACCGCTTCTAACTCGGCGACCCGTTTTTCCAGTCGATCTACCTTAATGCGGGTGTTGCTGAGCAATTCACGGACGGAGTCAAACTCCTCATGGGTGACCAAATCAAAATGCTCAACCCCCTCGCGCACCACCTCACGAATTTTACGCACAAACTCCTGGTGCGTCGATCCCATCTTGTCAAATACCCCCAAGACATTCTGGGCGATTTGATCAATAACTGAATTATCTATCTGCATGGCAACACTCCTCCAAATTTTCGGTGGAGTCATGCTCCATGGCAACTACCGTTGCCACCGCCTCCACCAGATCCAGACCCGCTTGACCATAAAAATAACCGTTGCAATAAGATGCCGTGGCATCAAGACGCGTCAACGCTGCTTGACCATCGATGGCACTGAGTTGGCCATCCAATCGCTGCCGCCACACGGCCGTTCGTTCTAACATACCCTGACTTTGGGGCGATAAACGCACCACATCGACCCCTATTTGTTGTAATAACTCGATTTCCCGGATCAGGTTGAACGTTGCATCTGACATCATCTGGACGCCATTGATGGTCAAGAATGGCTCGCCCGTCTGGGTATGTAGCGGCAATCCATCCGGATAATCGCCGCAACGGTACTGACAATTGGCTTTGCTTAGCTGAAAAGCGCGGGCGGTATAACAGCGCGCCGATAGCGATAGCGGCAATCGACCCCAAGCAAATAGCTCATATTCTAGCGGCTGTGGCGGTCGTTTACGGATGATGGCCGCTATCATGTCACGCGACAACTCCACCGGAAACACCACTCTCCGGACACCCACTGTCGCTAAAAAGGCGATGGTCTCAGGGTTATAGCTATTGATGTGTGGCCCAGCGACCATATCGCTGCCCTCACCAATCGCCAAGCCAGCCATGTCATTGACCTCGACCATCAAACCATGCTGCTGGGCCATGGTGACCAGCTGGCGGATGAAGAGCTGTTCTTCGTCGTTCATCACCAAGCCAAAGGTCGAGAAAACGATCTCCTTACCGGATGGCTGCAGCTCCTGAGCCAATTGCAATAACTCAGGCACCGTCAAATGGGAGCGGCGGCCACACACTACCTCCCCGATATAGAGAATGTCGGCAGCGCTTTCGTAAGCCATCTGGTGGTAAAAACGGCGCAGCTCTTTTTTACCCCACTCAAACAGCACCGGACCAATAGCAATTTTCATAATTAATGGCCCACCAACATGAAGGCCGACCAGATGTACGGGTGCTTCCACTCGGACGATTGCATCATCTCCAACTGCGCCTCACGAAAGGCCTGTGCCACCGGCATCCCTTTAAGCAGTCTCTGGTAGAAGGTGGTCATCAAGGCTTGGGTACCAGCGTCGCTCACTTCCCACAACGACACCACCAAATCTCCCACTCCAGCCTCACGAAAAGCACGTCGCAACCCATAGACCCCTTCCCCCTCATGTACCTCCCCCAGACCGGTTTCACAAGCCGATAATACCGCCAACCGCGTGCCAGATAAATTGAGTCCCAAGACCTCCATAGCGGTCAAGATGCCATCGTTGTCGGTGGCAATATCCCCCAAAAATGGCGCATTGGCATTGATACCCGCGAAGGCCAAGCCAGAACGCAGCATCGGATTATCCCCGGGAGGGGCTACCTGGAAATCGGCACTGCGTTGTAACTTGAGCAGCCGCTTTTTCAAATTGTCGTCGGCCTTGAGGAAAAAGCCGTGGGTCGCCACATGGAGAAATTCCGGCGTTGCCTTCATCTCCTTGATGCTCTTCTCTTGGGCCTCATGGCGCAACAACAGTTGATTGCTACGCCCCTGCTCTTTGGCTTTACCGATAATGAGTGATCCTTCTTTCTCGGCACCGGGCAGGGGGTCAAAATGGAGGCCGCGAATACCCGCCGAGAAAGCCCGCAGACCATCACGCAGATCGCCACCGATGCC
>JADGCM010000250.1 GCA_015228995.1 Magnetococcales bacterium | reverse complement strand
TGGGGGGTGAGGGGGGGTGCAAGAAGGGGGGACATCAATGATCGGCTGGAGACGCGCCAAAGCGGCCAAGCCACGCTGTAACACAGTTAAAATCCAACCGAAACCAACCGTGGGCCAGATCAACAGGGCCAAATAGCCAGTAAAGGCGACAAAATCACCCACGGTCAAGGTACCGGCGGCAATGGTTGAGCCCCCCAATGCCAAAATAATCCAGACGCTGATGCCGCCGCTAAACATCATCATCGGGCCAAAGACACCTTGCAAACGAGCATGTTGGACGCTGGCGCGATAAAACAGCTGCATCTCTGATCGAAAACGTTGGCGCCAATTGCTTTCCTGGTGATAGACACGGATCAGGGCGATGCCAGCGATGGATTCTTGGATGAAGCCAGATAATGACCCGAAGCGATCGGCTACTTGGCGACTCCAACGATAGAGGCGTTGGGTGAGAAAACGGGCCGATAATAACACCACCGGGTAAGGGGCCAATGCCACCAAGGTCAAAAAAGGATCCAGCAGTAACATCACCGGTAGAACGGTGAGATAGACCATGGCGGTGTTACAGAGCTGCAGGAAACCAGGACCAATAAACATGCGTACCGCGGTGATGTCACTGGTCCCCCGCGTGACCAAATCACCCGTTTTCGACTGATCAAAAAACGCGGCGGGTAATTGTTGCAGACGGGCGTAATACAAGGCGCGTAAGTCGTATTCAACTTGGCGACCGATGCGAAAGATATGGGATCGACTCCACAGGCGCAACCAAGCATTGATCAAGGCAATGCCGATCAGCCCCGCCCCATACCACCAGACGTGGCTATGCTGGTGGTTGGTTAAGGCCTCGGTGGCCAATTTCATCAGGTAAGGAATCAGTGTAGCGGTGGCGTTGGCCCCTGCCAACAGCAGGAAGCCGATGATAAAGGCCACGGCATGGCGCCGATAATAGGGAAACAGCAATCTCTGGGAGGCAAAACGGGCAGATAATGGATTAAATAACATAACCTGTATTTTTGTCATCAATTTGAAAAGGGCGTCGTACAGAACGATCCTCTCGGTTGGAGGATGAATTAGCGAGTACATCGGAAAATTGGAGCAAAAAGGCGATGCCGGTGAAAACAATGCCCAGTGCGACCCACACCACGCTGGCACCCATAGATGGGGCTCGTTCTAGCACAGCCTCGGCAGGTTGATGGGGGTTAAAATAAACGCGCATGGTCTTGTTAACAGGATAACGCTGATTAATGCGCAACGCGAAACTGTGGGCCAGGAAAAATTGCGATCCCAGACCAAATTCAATCCGTCTGCCGCGATAATTTTGGTCGTCTACTTGGTAAACGTACTCAATGTGGGCGCGGTAGGCCAGATGAAAACCCAAACCGGTATCGGCGGAGGGATAGACCTGGGAAGCGACAATTGTGCCTTCGACAAAAGGCCAATCGCCACTGGTGACCGACCGTACGAACGGATAAAAACCAATCACCAGCAATGCCACGCCCACAATCAAGGACAACGTGTTGATTGAGTGATAAAACGGTCTTAACATGCCGAACGGTATCCTGCTTGAGTACATCTTGGGTAAAAGAATCCTGTTTTGCATTGCAAAAAACAAGCAAACTCTAGCACGACTGTTGACGAACCGCAATTTGTTTTAGTAGCCGGACGACGATTTTTCTTTAGATGCTGGGCTATTCTATCGCCATGCCCCCAACGACAATTGCCCGATGAGACCAATCCCGGCTTTGTTCATTGCTTTGGTCTAATGGGGTGGTCTACCCCACTTCACTCCTCGATGCATTTCAATAAGCAGTGTTTTTACTAAAAAATTCTTGACACCGTCGCAACCGTATGCCACCATTGTGCTTACGCTCGAAAGAGGCAATCTTTCTGTTAAACAGTCTACCAAGTGTTAGTCCATTTCGTTAAGGAGTTCGTCCCATGCCTACCACCACCCGTATCTCCATCGCTAATGACGGTACTCAGGGAAATCGCCACTCCGGTAACCCCTCGGTCTCCGCAGATGGTCAATTCGTCGCGTTTTATAGTGTGGCCAGTAACCTAGTCACAAACGATACCAACGGCTCTGCGGATGTGTTTCTCTACGATACGACTGCCCAGACCATCCAACGCATCTCCATCGATAATAACGGTACTCAGGGAAATGGCGACTCCTATTCCCCTTCGGTCTCAGCCGATGGTCAATTCGTCGCGTTTTCGAGTAAGGCCAGTAACCTGGTTGCAAACGATACCAACGGCTCTGCGGATGTGTTTCTCTACGATACGACTGCCCAGACCATCCAACGCATCTCCATCGATAATAACGGTACTCAGGGAAATGGCCACTCACATAAACCCGTAGTCTCCGCAGATGGCCAATTCGTCGCGTTTGAGAGTTTTGCCAGTAATCTGGTCGCCAACGATACCA
>JADGCM010000249.1 GCA_015228995.1 Magnetococcales bacterium | reverse complement strand
CAAATCCATCTGCTTGGCTTTGATAACATGGTCGCCAAGTTCCAACGCCGCAATATCCACCGACCAAGTCCCCTTGCTGCTGATCGTGGCGGTCGCCAGGGCCTCTCCCAGTGCCCCCTCGGTCTCCTCAAATAGCAATAGCTGAAGCCCTTTTTCGCCGGCACCGGTGATGGTCAGATTCTCCGTGACCCCGGTAACATTATCGCTACTACTGGCACCGGTATCATCGGCAGCAATCAAGTCTAACTTAGTCGGTGCCGTTGGCGGCGTCACATCTACCACCACACTCAGTGCGGTCGAAGCCTTGCTAGCATTGCCGGCGCGGTCGGTCTGCACCGCAACAACGGCGTGTGTTCCACCCGTCAAAGTCTCAAAGACGCCGCTCCAGTTTCCTTCATCATCGACGGAAATGCCAACGGCACTAAATTCGCCTTTATCCCAACGACCATTCTTGTTTTTGTCGGCAAACAGCGCCACCGTGGCCCCGGCCTCACCCTTGCCACTGATGGTCAGATTTTCGGTAGCAGCGGTGATATTGTCCGTCGTCGAGAAGCCCCAATCATCTTCATCGGCCAAGTCCAGTGCGGTCGTTGCCGCTGGGGCCGTAGTATCAATACTCACCTCAAGCGGCTCAGAAGCGCCGCTGCTCTTGCCAGCAACAAGCTGTGTCGCCGTCAACGCATGCAGCCCCTGGCTTAAACCGGATACCTTAACGCTCCAGTTGCCCGCCGCCCCGACAGTGGCCGCCCCCTTGGTTGCACTACCATCTAGCAAGGTTACCACCGCCCCAACCTCGCCTGCACCGGTCACCGTAACGGCTGTTTTGTTGGTGATACCATCGCCCGCCACGCCGCTGTCATCGCTGGCCAGCAAGGCCAGTCCGGTCGGTGCCCCCGTCTCGGATGGCTCAATAATGGTGATATCCAGCTCGGCGGTGGCAGCGCTGCCGCTCCACGCTTGACCATCGAAGGCTAACCACTGAAAGCCAGTGGTACCACCAGCTGTCGACACGAAGGCCAGATTACCCAGATTGGCCGCCGTAATCTCCTGTTTGAGATTGACAACACTGCCGCTCAGTTGCAAGCTGCCGTTGCTGGGCAGACTGGTGATCCGGATTCTGTTCAGGTTGTCACCATCAACATCGCTAAATTGACTGGTAAAATCGCTGGCGGTAAAACTGACTGGGGCATCGCTGCGTCCGCTTTTGCTGAAGCCGGTGACTGTCGGGGCATCGTTAACTGGATTGACAGCAAGGGTCACCGTGGCGGCGCTGCTAGCGTAGACCGTGCCGTCGTAACCATTCCATCCGAAGCTATCGCTACCGTTCCAGTTGGTTGTCGGTGAATAACTCAGGTTGCCAAGGTTGCTGGCGACGATCTCCTGGTTAAGCATCACTGCCGCGCCGCTCAAGCGCAAGGTACCGTTGCTGGGCAAGCTGGTGATTTTGATTTATCGAGCGCATCGCTGTCCGGGTCGTTGAATTTAGCAGCAAAGTTGGTGGCAATAAAGGAGATGGCGGCATCTTCATCGCCGGCTTTGCTGAAGGCAGTGACCGTGGGGGTGTTGTTGGTTGGTTGTGATTGTATAACAATAGCTAATGCGCTTGACGCCGCACTGCTATTACCAGCCGCGTCGCTCTGGATAGCCTTGATACTATGTGTCCCCGTCGCCAAACTGATATCGGCACTCCAAGTCGCTGCCGTCAAGCTGGCAGTAGCCAGGGCTTCGCCACTGTCGATGATGCCGTCGTTGTCTCTGTCGTCGAACAACACCAGCTTATTACCAGCCACACCGCCACCGCCACTGATAGTCAGGTTGCTAGTTTGGGAGGTGATGTTGTCGCTGCTGGAGAGACCGTTATCATCGGCGGCAGCCAGGTCGATACCGGTTGGTTGAGGGGGTGCAAAACCGCCTGATGTGGTGTTGAGCAGCACTGAGACGTTATTGCCGTCGTAATTTGCGCTGGCAATGTCCAAAAGGCCATCGCCGTTGAAGTCAGCGCTGGCGACGGAGTGAGGACTACTGCCAACAGCATAGTTGACGGCAGTGGCAAAACCCCCGGATGCTTGGCTAAGCAGTAATGAAACATTGTTGCTGTCCCGATTAGCACAAGCGATGTCCAAAAGGCCATCGCCGTTGAAGTCGGCGCTAGTGACAGAACGAGGATCATCACCGACAGCGTAGCTGGTGGCCTGAGTAAAGCCTCCGGATGCCTGGCCGAGCAACACCGAGACGTTGTCACTGTCCCAGTTAGCGCTAGCGATGTCCAAACGGCCATCACCATTGAAGTCAGCGCTGATGACAGAGTAAGGACGACTACCGACGGTGTAGTTAATGGCGTTAGCGAACCCCCCGGAGACTTGACCGAGCAGTACCGAAACGTCAGATCCCCCCTCGTTAGCACAAACGATATCTAGGCGTCCA
>JADGCM010000248.1 GCA_015228995.1 Magnetococcales bacterium | reverse complement strand
GAAAAGCGAAGCTGACCCAAGCCAGATTGATGGCGCGCCGTCCAAAATGGCCCATATCGGCATAAAGGGCCTCGGCACCGGTGACCGCCAAAAATACCGCCCCCAGTACCATCATGGCGTGGCCACCCTGGGAGATCAGAAATTTTACCCCAAAGCGAGGGTCCAATGCCTGGAGCACACCCGGATGTTGAATAATATTGCTGATGCCAATCACCGCCAAAGCAGTAAACCAAGTGATCATGATGGGACCAAAGAGCGCCCCTACTTTGGCTGTGCCTTTATATTGGAAAAAGAACAACATAAACAACACCGCAAGGCTGATAGGCACTACCGCCGGCTTAAAAAATGGGGTAGCAATCTCCAGCCCTTCCACCGCACTAAGCACCGAGATTGCCGGCGTGATAACGCCGTCACCAAAAAAGAGCGCCACACTGACCATACCAACCAAAAAAACCGCTCGTTGCACCCTGGGAAACGGCGCCACGCTGCGCATGGCCAAGGCCACCATCGCCAGGATGCCCCCCTCACCTTTATTGTCCGCTCGGGTGATAAAAAACTGGTATTCGATGGTCAGAATGATCATCAAGGTCCAGAAGATTAGTGAGATAGCTCCGTAGATATTATCGGGAGTTGCTTCAACGGCACCATGGCCCAGCACCTCCTTAAAGGCGTAAAGGGGACTGGTACCAATATCGCCAAAGACCACCCCAATTGCCGCTACCGCCAGTTGCAGCACCCGATTATCATGGGAACTGGCATGGGAATTTGCATGGGACCCATCAACGCTAGACTCACTCATGGTAGTCATGCTCCTTACATCCCTAGGGCGACGCCCCAGGCTACCCCAGAATCACCCCACTGTGGGGGCTTCATGATTCATGCGCCCCGCGGAGGGGCAGCCTCACCCGTAGCCCCCGGGGCATCACGCCCCAGGAGGCAGCAGCAGCTCTCGGATGGATGCGGCCTCCTATAAAGCCTGTTCGTCCCGTTCACCGGTACGGATGCGTACCACTGACTCTACAGGTGTGACAAAGATTTTGCCGTCGCCAATGCGACCGGTACGGGCTGCGTGTTCGATCGCTTCAATCGCTCGATCCACTAGGTCGTCACCCAACACCACCTCTACCTTTAGTTTGGGCAAAAAGTCCACCACGTATTCCGCACCGCGATATAGCTCGGTATGGCCCTTCTGCCGCCCAAAACCACGTACCTCCGAAACGGTGATACCTTGGATCCCCACTTCTGAGAGGGCTTCCTTCACATCATCCAACTTAAAAGGTTTGATAATCGCCTCAATTTTCTTCATGCCTGACGCTCCCATACACGCCTGAATGAGTGATTGGATGAGTTGGTACGACCACACCATCCTTGAGTAATTTATAGCGGATTGAATCGACCAACGCCTCATAAGAAGCCTCAATGATATTCGCCGATACCCCCACTGTGCCCCAACGAGAGGCCTGATCTTCCGATTCGATGAGCACCCGCACCACTGCATCCGTGCCACCAATGGATAAAATACGCACCTTAAAATCCACTAACCGCACCTCTGCTAAAGCCGGATAAAAGCAGACCAACGCCTTACGCAGGGCTCTATCCAAGGCGTTGACCGGACCATTACCGTCCGCCGCTGTATGCTCAACCATATTGCCCACAGCGACCCGGATGCTGGCATCGGACTGCAACAACGGCTTACCGTCCATCCAAATCCGCTCATCAATGACCCGAAATCCTTTCAGGGTGAAGTAATCAGGCAGCTGCCCCAACGTCCGCCGCGCCCGCAGCTCAAACGAGGCCTCAGCCCCCTCAAACTGATAACCGCGGTGTTCTAGCTCTTTAATTTCTTGCAATAAATCGCGAATACGTGGGTCATGGGGATCTAAGGCGTCGAAACCAAACTCGCGTAACTTATAGACTAGGTTGCTGCGCCCCGACTGTTCGGAGACCAGCACCCGGCGGTGATTGCCGACTAACTCGGGGGCAATATGCTCGTAAGTGGCTGATTCTCTAGTGACGGCGGAGACATGGATGCCCCCCTTATGGGCAAATGCCGACAAACCAACAAAAGGCTGATTTTTCTGTGAAGCACGGTTGGCCATCTCGTTGACAAAACGACTGAGGCTGGTCAGACGCGCCATCTGAGGCGTGATGGATAACGGATAACCCATCTTTAACGCTAAATTGGGCATGACGGAGATCAAGTCGGCATTGCCACACCGTTCACCAAAGCCGTTGATGGTTCCTTGTACCTGAACAGCACCACAACGCACCGCCGACAGCGTGTTAGCGACTGCTAAACCAGCATCGTTGTGACAATGGATACCGAGGGGGGCGCCGAGTGTGGCCATATCCCGCACCGCCTGCTCCACCTCATGCACCAACGTACCGCCGTTGGTATCACACAGCACCAGACAATCGGCACCTGCCTCAATCGC
>JADGCM010000247.1 GCA_015228995.1 Magnetococcales bacterium | reverse complement strand
GGAAGATTCTTAATGTCGAAAAAGCCCGTTTTGATAAAATGCTCGCATCGGCCGAGGTCGGCACATTAATCTCAGCGCTTGGGACCGGTATTGGCTCAGATGAATACGATATCAATAAATTGCGTTATCATCACATCATCATCATGACCGATGCCGATGTCGACGGCGCCCATATTCGTGCCTTGTTGCTGACCTTCTTTTATCGTCATTTCCAAGAGATCATCACCCGTGGTTATCTCTACATTGCCCAACCGCCGCTCTACCGCGTCGCCACCCGTGGCAATAAAGAGCTATACTTGAAAGATGAGACGGCGCTCAACGCCTTGTTGCTCAGCCATGGCCTCGCCGATATAACCTTGCAAACCGAGCAGGGGACGTTACGTGAGGCAGCCCTGGAATCTTTGCTGGCCGATGCCCAACGTTTTGTAACCTTGTTAGATCGTTTGTCGTATCACTATGATCGCCTCAGTATTGCCACAGCCGTTGAACAGGTTCACCTTAACCCGGATGACCTAGCACAGCCATCGCGGATGGAGTCGGCTGCGGTAGCCCTGCAAGATCTGTTACAAGCACGGGCTGGCGATGCCGGACAGGTACAGGTGATGAGCCAGCGTGAACAGGAAACCAACACTGAGGCTATAATCGTCCGGCGCACTGTCTATGGGCTCCCTCAAGAGACCCTGATCAACGGCGCCTTACTGCGCTCAAGCGAATATCGCGAAATGAGCGAATTAGCCGTCCAGCTGCACCGCCGCATTGGAAGCAACGCACTATTTTGTAAGGGAGAACGGAAAATTCCGGTTCCCAACACTCTAGAAGAGATGGTCAGTTGGGTGATGGGGGAGGGGCGCAAGGGGCTGACCATCCAGCGTTATAAGGGACTCGGAGAGATGAACCCGGTGCAACTGTGGGAGACTACCATGGACCCCAATGTGCGCTCTTTGCTGCAAGTCCGTATAGAAGACATCGTTGCTGCCGACGAGGTGTTCACCACCTTGATGGGTGATGCGGTCGAGCCACGCCGCGACTTCATCCAGAGCAACGCCCTACGTGTTTCCAACCTTGATGTGTGAGCTATGAGTTTATCCACAGCCTACTACCACTCTCCCGTCGGTTGGCTGTGTATCTCCGTCCTCGACGGCAGCGTGCGTGCACTCCATTGGTCGTCCAGTGACGGCCACCCCACCATCGCACCAAATGCCGTCGCCAGACGTGCCACCGACTGGCTCGATAGTTATTTCCGTGGCACCATCCTGCCGATCTCGTTTCCGCTGGAACCGGCTGGTACCCCGTTCCAGCGCCGCGTCTGGCAGCTCGTCAGTACCATCGCCCCAGCCAGCGTCTTCTCCTACGGCGACCTAGCACGCGACTTAGGAAGCAGCGCTCGCGCCGTAGGGCAGACCATGGCGATCAATCCAATACCGATTTTAATTCCTTGCCACCGAGTAACCGGCAAGCGCTCCCTGGGTGGCTACAGTGGTGGCGGTGGCGCAGCAACCAAGCAGTGGTTGTTGGAGTGGGAGCAGAAGATCACTGCCCCCCATCAAGCGCAGCAATAGACAATAGGAATTCGCTATTTGCCCTTTCTGGCGGCGTTGCTACGCGTCCCCGACTCGTTATTGATGCCGTACTTACGCATGAACCGCTCAACGCGACCAGCGGTATCAACCAGCTTATGCTTACCGGTAAAAAAGGGGTGACACGACGAGCAGACCCCCAGTGTGATATTACCCGCCGAGGTGGAACGGGTTGTGAAACTGCTACTACACCCTACACAGGTAAAAACGCTGTCAGTATAAGCAGGGTGAATCCCTTCTTTCATAACGCTACTCCTCTCAAAACCCGCTATAAATCAATACTTAACAAACCAACATTTATTGGCCAATACGAACTAAGCATTCATGCTCGCAAAAAATTCCTTATTGTCCTTGGTCGTCTTCAATTTATCCAACAGGAACGTCATTGAGTCAAGCGACCCCATCGGCAGAAGAATACGACGCAGAATCCACAGCTTACCGAGTTCATCACGCTCCGTCAATAGCTCCTCCTTGCGCGTGCCCGATTTGGCAATATCAATTGCCGGGAAGGTGCGTTTCTCCACCAATTTACGATCAAGGTGCACTTCCATGTTACCGGTACCCTTAAACTCCTCAAAAATAACCTCGTCCATGCGCGAACCAGTGTCCACCAGTGCCGTGGCGATGATCGTTAACGATCCCCCCTCTTCAATGTTGCGTGCCGCACCAAAAAAGCGCTTGGGACGTTGCAGGGCATTGGCATCGATACCACCCGAAAGCACCTTACCGGAAGAGGGGGCAACGGTATTGTAAGCTCGCGCCAACCGGGTGATCGAGTCCAGGAGAATGACCACGTCGTATTTGTGTTCCACCAATCGCTTCGCTTTTTCGATCACCATCTCTGCCACCTGTACATGACGGGTCGCT
>JADGCM010000246.1:1800-2459 GCA_015228995.1 Magnetococcales bacterium | reverse complement strand
CGAGGTGGAAATTCTCGATCCTTACCAAGCACCACCTATTCTTGATTTGAAAGAATCGATTCTGGATGTGCGTGTCAAGGACCAGTCTGGCCGCTCCTATATCATCGAGATGCAGCTTGAAAACCATTCCGGTTGGACCAATCGTATGCTTTACAATCTGTGCAAGGCTTATGTCGGGCAGTTACCAGCTGGACACCGCTATCACGAGCTGGCCGACGTGGTAGCGTTGGCTATTACCGATTTTATCTCCTTTCCCATGTTGACGCGGACCATCTGTCCTTTCCATTTCAGTGCCGATGAAAATCCGGCTATCCGGGTGGATACGCTGCGAGTGGTCTTTGTTGAATTACCTAAGTTCACCAAAAAACTGTCTGAGCTGACCACTACCGTTGATTGTTGGCTCTATTTCCTCAAAGAAGCCTCCAAACTACAGGAGATCCCTGCTGAGCTGATGCAGGAACCAGCCATCCGCCACGCTTTTCAGATTGCCGAGCGGATGAACATGAGCCAGCATGAGCTGGATGTGCTGGAGTATTGGGAGATGAGGTTGGCAACAGAGCGTTATGATACCGAACTCAAACAGAAACAGGCAGAGGCCAAGGAAAAACAGGCAGAGGCCAAGGAAAAACAGGCAGAGGCCAAGGAAAAACAGGCAGAGG
>JADGCM010000246.1:0-1700 GCA_015228995.1 Magnetococcales bacterium | reverse complement strand
CCAAGGAAAAACAAGCCGAGGTCATGATAAAGCAAGCCGAGACTAGGGAAGAGCAAGCAAAGACCAGAGGCGTTACGGAAGGCCAAGCCGCCATACTGTTGCGCCAACTTCGGCGTCGTTTTCAGGATTTACCAACCTGGATAGAAGAAAAGGTCGCTGCTGCCGATCTGCAGCAACTGGAACGATGGAGTGATCGCATCCTTGACGCCGAGTCGCTTGTCGATCTATTCGATAGCTAGGCCGAAACGATGAATGAGGCCGTAACAACGATAGGGAAAAAAATGACATGCTCCTCGCCACACCACGGGAAATAACTGTCCCCCACCGGAAGATTCCGCTAGCTGTCCCAGCTGGTATGACGGCGATTGAATTTTTCAATAGCGCCGCCAACTTGGAAAATCTGGCGCGTGAGAATGGTCTGTTGGTCAACCACGAAGGCTTTTTATTATATCGTAAATTGCTGGGCCATAGCCTGGAATTCGATACCTCTATCATTCTCGATACCTCGCAGACCATTCTCAACCCCCTTGGGCGGCCGGTACGCCGCGACCAATTGACGGAGTCACAGTGCCATGTCTGGAGCCGTATGAGCCAGACCATTTTTGAGTATATGGTGGAGCAATACCCTGACCCTGGCCAGCATCTGTTGCTGTGTGGCGAGGCCAGTCTCGATCCAACCTGGCCACTCAGTAAACCTGGTGTCCCCAGCATTCGCATGATTCATAACCATTTTATTGTTTTTTCTATGGCGGAGCTGCGGGCGGCACCAGCGGCCGATCCGGACAATCCCAATTTGACCGACGGCGGTCATCATAATCTGTTTTTGCGTGCCTTGAGTAGTGTTTATGGCGAGTTTATGCAGAGTTTGCATCTCAACTTGTTGCGTCCCATCACCAACACCGCGTCACAGCTGGCGCTGACCGGCTATCCCATGGGATTGCCGAGTTGGGAGGCGGTCGGTGGCTATGAAATGTTACGTAATCGCCATTTTTGGGGCGAGTACGACCTTATTTTGCGGGGCTTTCTCGATTTCTATCGCACCTTTTTTGCTCAGGTGGCGACGCGTAGCGCCACAGCGCCGGCCAATCTCTATTTCCCGCGGCAGGTAGAGGATCTGCTGATGTTCAATAACGAATTTTTCCGGGCAGCACGGGAGGTTCGTCAGCGCATCAAGGCCGATCCCCACTTTGCCAACGATATTCGTTGGCAGCCAGCCTACAAACAGATCCTCTATCGTGATGATCGTGGCCGGCTGATTGTGACCATCAGCCCCAACTCGGTCGGCAATGCCATCACCGAACTGCTCGGTATTGTGGTGCGGCGCCATGTTGACGACGAGGGCTACGCCGCCGCCGAGCCAGCCCTCATTGAGCGATTATTGGCCGTGCGTGATCGGCTGATTGCAGCAGATTTGGGAGAGCCCATCCACACCCCATCCTGGTAAGGGTTCAATGGCCATCATTCCACCAGACCCATTGGCCGGTGTCGATATGCACCGGCTAGCGGCCGAATTGTTTCCGATCTGTCGTAGCATTACCGGGGACGGGGTACGACAGACGCTAGGTATTTTACAACGTGAATTACCTGGATTGATACAGCAGCAGCTCCCCAGTGGTAGCCGCTGTCTCGATTGGGTGGTCCCCCCCGAGTGGAATATCCGCGCTGCTTACATCACCACCCCTGATGGCAGGCGGATCGCT
>JADGCM010000245.1 GCA_015228995.1 Magnetococcales bacterium | reverse complement strand
CTACCATGGTATATGGGTTGTAGCCTTTCACTCCCCCTCGCCCCTTGTGGGAGAGGGGCCGGGGGGTGAGGGTAGAAGATCGTATTTTTTGATGGATAAGAGGATAACACAATGAGCATGATGATCCCGGACAACGACAACAGTGCCGCGCCCCAGCCATATACCAATAAAATTGCCGAGGCCATTGTCCGGCTGCACCGCCGCGGTTCTTCCTCTCACCTGACTCAGCTACTGAGTAAAATCAAACCGGTTGAGTTGGCTGGCATCCTGGATAGTTTTCCAGAACACAAAGCCAGTGAGTTATTTACGCTCATCTCACCGCCCTCACATGCAGCACGGGTGCTGGGAGAGATGGATATTAATCATCGAAAATATATCTTATCTCATTGCGGTGTCGACCAAGCTGTCACGGTGCTGGCCTGTCTACCAACGGAGGTACGTCAACTGCGTATCAGCGAATTGGATGCTGACGTTGCCAAACGGCTAACCGATGCCGTCCGGCAGGAGTTACAACAAGACGAGGTTGAAAAGCTACTCCAATACGAAAACAACACCGCTGGCAGTATTATGACCACCAGCTTTTTCTCCATGCCAGAATCGACCACTGCGGCGGCGGCCATTCAGTCGGTGCAAGGGCTGTCTTCTTATGAATCCGTATTTTATTTATATGTTGTTGACGATGATCAGCGGCTGGTGGGCGTTTGTTCGTTGCGTAAGCTCATTCTGGCTGATCCCGATAAACCCCTTAAAGAATTTACTCATTCTCGATTGATCAAGGTGCATGTTGATACCCCTCAGGGAGTCGTTGCCAACCAAATTTCCCGTTATCGTCTATTGGCAATGCCGGTTGTCGACGATCTCGGCACTCTAGTCGGACAAATCACGGTAGATGATTTGATTGACGTCATCCAAGATGAGCACACCAGCTCATTGATGAAGATGGTTGGTATTGACTCTAAAAACACGGATGTATTGGCACAGTCGCCTTTCCAAATCTTCCGCGACCGGGTTCCTTGGTTGATCAGTGCCTTCATCGCCTATCTGTTAATATCAGCAATTTTAGATGGGTTTGAAGAGACCTTGTCCGCCGTCGTGCAACTGGCGTTCTTTTTTCCGGTCGTGATTGGTATGTCGGGCAATGCTGGCAGCCAAACAGGCACCGTGGTGGTACGGGGATTGGCCTTGGGAACCATCCACAATTCGCATTTTTTTAAGTTATTGTTCAAGGAATTGGGGGTTAATCTCATCCAAGGTGTGGTTTATGGCAGCTGCTTGGCTATTGCTGCTTACGCCATTTTTAGAAACCACTTGCTTTCTATGACCGTTGGTCCGGCCCTGATGTTCAACATCATTGCTGCGGCGGCCATTGCCATGTCGTTGCCTTTCTTTTTTAAGAAGATCGGTGCCGATCCGGCTGTTGCTGCGGGACCATTGGCCTTAGCCTTTATTGACATGGTGGGATCCATCAATTACTTGGTCATCGCTTTTTTTGTTTTCAAGTTGTAAGATTAGGTTGTAGAGGTCAACGAATATGGACGATGCCGACATTCCCAACAGTAACCTGTTCAAGAATATCCTCATGGCCACCGATGGCTCGGAATTTGGCCTTGGAGTGGAGCGGGTGTGCATGGATATGGCCGTTCAGCACCAATCCCATCTCAACGTGTTGCGTTTGCTCCTGTCTGATGCGGACCAGGACGCCGCCGATGTGAATGAGGCAGAAGCGTTGCAACACATGCAACGGATTGCTGATGATTGTGCTGGCCGAGGGATCCCGTGCACCACTTTTGTCAAGCCCAGCCACGACCCCAGCCACGGCATTCTTGCCACCGCCCGTGAGGTTGGAGCTGACCTAATAGCCGTTGGCCGTCGCGGTAAACGTGGGCTGGCACGTTTTATGGTGGGTGAGGCCACGGCAAAGATCATTGAAAAAGCGGATTGTTCGGTACTGGTGGTCCCCAGGTTAGTGACCATCTGGAATAACAACGTGCTTTTGGTGGTCGACCCCGATCAATCTGACGACGATGCGGCCGCCATGGCCTACCATCTCGCGAGTCGTTCCGATCTACCCCTCACCATTTTAGTGGTCGATGATGACAGCAAAAATGATGCTGCGCTGCGGGAAACCAATCAGCTGGCTAACCGCCTAGTGGCGATGGCCAAAATCCGCGGTATCGCTGCCGATGGTTTGGTACAAACTGGCAAGGTCGACGATGTCGTTCTGGAGACCGCCCGTCAACGCTCGGTCGATTTGATTGTCTGTGAGCCCCGCGACCGGTCTATGATTGACAGGCTATTCAACACCAACAACATCATTCACCTAGTCGGTCAGGTCCACTGCCCGGTGATCATTGTTAAATAGGGTACCCCCTTCACCCCGACCCCCTCTCCCGCTATAGGCTACCCTATGCACACAAGTGTTGGTGAGCTCTCCATGCAGACCTCACCCCCTTAGTCCCC
>JADGCM010000244.1 GCA_015228995.1 Magnetococcales bacterium | reverse complement strand
ATACGTAAGTTTCGTGACGAGCATGCTGCCCGTTTCAATTACGACATAGACGCCATCGTGAATGATCTACAGGAATCTGAACGACATTCAGATCGAGCGGCGCTTTCTTTCGCGCCAAAAATTTATCGTGCTTCACCTAGCCAACCTGAAGAATTATTAGGGGATGGCTAGCCATGAAAAATGATCCAATCATGGATGAAGTGCGTAAAAACGGTCATGTCTTGGTATATCGCAGTGGATCAATAATATTTAGTCCATCTATCCAACTAAAGTCACGCACATTGCTAGTAACAAGAGATAAATCATATACGATACACGTTGCAGCAATGATGGCATCAGCCAGCCCCATGCTGCGTGACCGGCGCAAACCAACAGCACACTCGATGACGTCAGCTGCTACCGCGATGGTATCGAGTGTGTTAAAAAATTGCGTGAAGCGGTCAGAATCTCTCTGGGACAGACGGTGGTACCCCAATACTTCAAGGCGCGTAATCAATGACACCCTGAATGTCTTACCAACAAAAAAATCTGCCACCTGCGGATAGGCTGGATCAAAGGCGTAAATAACGACATTACTGTCCAGAAGCATTAGTCCTCCCGGCCTAGCAGGTGGCGATCCCTCCGTTGAGCGCGCTGCCATTCAACCGGATCACCAAACTTTTTAACCAGTTCTGCATCAGCATAGCTCCTCGCCAAGTAGGCCAGTCTGGTTCCATTGGGCTCCAAGCCGGCGTTGGACTCAAAGCCGGCACATGAACCAGACTCACCAGATGCTTCTGTGATCTTGCTTGGAATAGCCTTGACGATAATTTCTGTTAACATCTCTTCCAACGAATATCGATGTGTCTCCGCATACCGACGCAGACGGTCGATCAATCCGTCGTCGACGTCGTAAAGCACCAGTTGTCCCATAGTGTCCCCCATAGTCACCACGGCAACCGGATACCCCGCTTCAGTGGCATTGGGTCAAAATAGAAAACACAACAGTCTATAAAATTCTAAAAGAGTCTTCAGACTAGCTTATACGGTTGCGAAATGTCAAGCAGTAATTTTAGACATTGGTTAAAAACCGCCCCCTCCTGGGCGCATGAATCATGAAGCCCCAGAGATAAAAACTGGCTGAAACAATGAACAACGCCCACTCCTTCTAAGTGGAAGACCTCATCACCTACCAGTGGTTTTAGCTGGAGTTAGACTAAATTTAACCTGCTCCGGAAACTGATCATCTGACCAACTCGCCGTCACCAACATCTGGGTGCCGCTTTGCGGGGTAAACAAAGCGCTGCCCGCCAAACGGTTGTCCCCCACTGGCGGTAAGTCCAAACTCACCTTCTCGCGGCCGGAGACGACTACTGCCCGTACCGTGCTGTTGTGGGTCATGAGTGGGCGGCCTTGGGCATCGTATACATAGAGCGTCACCTCCTGGCTGTGCAGGACCGGATCCGCCTCACGCAACGTCATTTCGTAATAGTGTTTGCCACCCTTCTGGAGTTGGCCACCATGTAAAGCGCGTACCCCATCCGCCGCTGCCTCAAAGACGATGCCCGCCACCATGACCAACAACGCGCTCATCACGAGCACACCTTTTTCACATACTGGTCTACTACACTTCATCTGGCACCTCCGCCTCTTCTTTGAACCAGGCTAATTCTTGTCGCAATCGCACCACCTCCCCGACCACAATAATGGCCGGCGGTTTTATGTTGTGCTGCTGTACATCCGCTACGGCCCGTCCCAGCGTCGTCACCAGTGTCTGTTGACGAGGGGTCGTTGCCCAACGAATGATGGCCATGGGAGTATCGGCAGAACGTCCCCCCTGGATCAAACTCTCGGTGACCAGTGGTAAATTCTCCATGGCCATATACAGGACCAACACTGGGCAAGTGCGGGCAATGCTCTCCCAATGGATGCGCGCTGACGACAGTTCTTCGCTATTGAACGGGGCGTTTTCTGCTGATTCATGGCCAGTGATAAAGGCGACGTTGGCATTGACATCACGGTGGGTGACCGGAATACCGGCATAAGCCGGGCCAGCAATGCCGGCCGTCAATCCAGGAATCACCCGAAAGGGGATCCCATGCCGTGCCAAGTGCAAGGCCTCTTCACCACCGCGACCAAACACGAATGGATCCCCCCCCTTGAGGCGCACCACCCGCTGTCCAGCTTGCGCCAACCGGACCAAGGTAGCGGAAATATCAGATTGTTCCGTCGATGGCGTACCACCGCGCTTACCGGCAAAAACACGTTGACACGCCGCTGGAATTAAATCGAGGATCTCGGACGAGACCAAAGCATCATGGACCACCACATCTGCCTGTTGCAGCGCCTTAAAAGCCGCCAGGGTCAATAATTCAGGATCTCCCGGACCAGCACCGACCAACAGCACGCTGCCCGGTTCGATCACGGCAGACCTCCGGAACCGACCGCCACGTTGGGCAGACGGCGCATTGGCGTCTCGACCAAGCTGCG
>JADGCM010000243.1 GCA_015228995.1 Magnetococcales bacterium | reverse complement strand
CGATCAGTTCCGTCAGCGTGTAGTCGACATCCAAGTTGTGGTTCATCCTGAATGTTGCTACGAAGTATGTCAGAAGGCCGATTACCTGGGATCAACTGAGGAGATTCAGCGGCTGGTACGGGCAGCGCCAGCCGGTAGCAGTTGGGCCATTGGTACCGAGCTTAACTTAGTTAATCGACTCAAGAACGAAATGCCCGACAAGAATATCTATTTTCTCTGTCCTACCGTCTGTATGTGTGCCACCATGTTCCGCATTGATATGCAGCATCTTTGTTGGACCCTAGAGAATCTGTTGCAGGGCCATGCCGTCAATATCATCAAGGTGCCGCAGCAAGAGGCGGCGTTAGCGCGGGTCGCTTTGGATCGTATGCTGAAAAATTCTTGAGCTTAAATAACCTGATTCATAACATAACCCGCTTGATAGGGGGATGGGTGGCTGTTGCGAAAAAGAAAATAGATGTGACGGCAGCGAATGCACCGTTGTCCCTGGAGACCGGGGAGCAGTTGCTGCGTGCACAGCAGTGGCGGCAGGCAATCGATTGCTTTAAGTCGCTGGCCAAAAATAATGTCCCTTGTCAGGAGCAACTGGCCATGGCCTATCGTGGCCGTGCCGGTGAGCTGGCTACCAAGGGGATGGCCGCAGAAGCAATTGTCATGCTGGATAATGCAGCGCGTCTGGATAATAATCAGCCTGACCCGGTCCACTATTTAACCTTGCTGATGCAAGCCAATCGTTACGGTAAGGCGATGCAGTTTTTGTTGGCGCACGAGCCGCTGTTGCGCCAACATACGGTGTTTTATGAGCAGGTAACCGAATGGCTGGCAGTATTACTATTGGTGGGTCATGTGGATGTAGCGGCGGTGTTACCGCAGCAATCACCGTGGCGCGATCAACAGCAGGCAGCTTTGCGAGCATTGGATGCTTGGTGTCGTGGTGACCACGATGGTGCCGTTTGTGACCTAAAGCAGCTACCGGTGCGTTCGCCATTCCGCCGTTTCCGTGCTTTTCTGCAAGCGTTATTGGTTACCACCAGTGACCGCACCCGTGCGCAACAGTTGCTGGCGCAAATTCCGCCTCAATCCCCTTTTTACCCATTGGCTACGGTGGTCCAAGCAACATTGCTGCCGCACGATGCCACCCTGGTGGTGACCATGCAGCAGCTACCGGATGCTGGTCGGCAGATGGTCGGGAAATTGCTCGGTCTAGACACCAATCAGATTGCGCTGTTTCGTGACTTGAATGCGACGGATGGCAATCCAGCCAAGGTGTTGCCGTTGTTGTTGAAGCCGACCCGTGTCCCCTGGCTGAATGAAATGTTACGGTATCGGGCGCGTGAATGGGTGCCTTTGGTCCCAATTGGTCTACGTCTCTACGAGCAGCGTTGTGGTACAGTTTCTCGATTGGAGCAGCATCGTTGGCGTGCATTGGTTGCCGAGCAGGAGGGCGAAATCGAGAGAGCCATCGATCATTGGCAAGCCTATATCGCTGCACTACAGCAACAAGGGAATCAAAACGACGAAGAGCAGCCATTACGTATCGCTGCAGTGTTGCGCTATTGCCACCGGTTGGAGGTCAAACGTCGTGGTGATGAGGATGCGCAGATCGCTTTTTTTGGATAAAAGCCTGTTGCACGATCCACACGACCGCGATAGTTGGGCGCAGTTACTCGAACTGGTGCGCCAGCATCGTCCCACTCCCGAACAGCGTCAGCTAATCGAACGGGCACTGACGCAATTTCCAGGAGATATTCTGTTTATCGAGGCGGCATTGGATATGGCACTGGCCGGTGGTGCCTTCAAAAAGGCCACTCATTTGGCCCAAGAAATTTTACGCCACGATGCCATTCATGTCGCGGCCCAGGAAAAGCTGATCGCTGCCCATTTGGCCCATTTGCGCAAGCAGGTCAAAGCTGGTCGGCTTGACCTAGCGCGTAAAGAATTACAACTGGGGCAGGCAGCCAAACAGAAGTGGGTGCGCCAGACCAGCTATCCTTTGATGGCTTGTCAGTCGTTATTGGAATTGTTGGAGAGTGGTGATGCCGCCGCCAACCGTGTCGAGATCACCGTTCCAGAGGGAAGCACGGCATCGCAACAGTTAGAGCTACTGTTCCTGCTGGCCTTGGAAGCTGGGCGGATGCAAATTCCGTCGCAACAGCGGCTGGTTTTTACCAAGCGGTTGGAACAGCACCTCCGTAAAGAGTGTCGTAAGACGGACTTTTTGCACTTGATGACCTTGGTTAGCCGGCAGCAAGCCATAGCGGGCAAAACGGCGTTGTTGGAGCTGTTACAGTCCTTGCGCACGGCTCTGAATCGGTTTGCCACGGAAACCTACCAACGTGAAGAGATGGAGCGGTTATGCGACCTGCTGTATCGACTACCGTTGCTACCGGTGTTGGCGGCCTTCGCTAAAGCGGCTCAGCGCCGTTGGTCGGGGCTGCCGGTATGGACGTTTTACACCGTGTATGCCAAAG
>JADGCM010000021.1 GCA_015228995.1 Magnetococcales bacterium | reverse complement strand
GTTCTGGTCTTGGGTGGACAAATCTGGGATCATTGCACCGACAGATAACATAACGAGCCCCCTACTCCTCCTTGCATCATCAGGAAACCGCTGCCATAGTAGCACGGATCAGCCGCTCTGTGAATACGAAATGGACCGCATGACACCTAGAACCCGTCAAATTTATTATTCTTTAAGTATTGTCATCATTGGTCTTATCGGTCGAGCAATTGCCGACAAAGTACTGGCCTTGCATGGTGGGGCCGAAGCGGTGGCCTTCTGGGGGCAGGCCAGCTCCATGGTAGAGCTGCTCTCGGGTGTTGCTCTCAACGGCATCGGTATGGGTATCGCGGTGGTGGTGGCCCAGACGCAACAGCTAGAACAGCGGTTGGCAGCGTTGGGCTGTGGCATCCTGATCGGCGTCGCTGTTTCAGCAACGCTGTTGGTGCTGCTGGTGCTGTTCCCGGGGCTGCTCGCCTGGTTAACAGGGGGGGCACTGTCAGAAACAACCCTGCTATTGGCCGGCAGCATCGGCTGTCTATCGATCATCTCTGGCTCGGTCAATACCTATTGGTTAGGAAGCCAACAACAGGGCTGGATGCTACTGCTGGCCGTATTGAGCGTGGTGGTCACTCTGGTCAGTATTGTTTGGCCCAGCCATTATGTCTTAACGACACGCCTGTTGCTGGCCCAGGGGGGCATTGCTCTGGTGGTATTAGCGGGGTTGCTGTTCTATGTCTGGCGTCAGCGGGCTTGGCAGCCACAGCAACCGTGGCCATGGCGAGCGTTGTTGCGTTTTATGCCCGCTGGCTTGGCCATTGGCATCATGAGCCCGCTATCAACGTTGTTCGTGCGCACAGTGCTGGCCGACTCCCTCTCTTGGCATGACGTCGGCATGGTCCAGGCGCAGTGGCGGGTCACCGATTGGGTCGCGGCCATCGGTGGCGGTATCATGTCAACCTATTTTCTGCCTGGCCTCAGCCATGCCGCCCACTCTAAGTCCGACTTCTTACGCCTCGTTAAAACCATGGCTGCAGTGACCCTACTCCCCGGCTTGGTGGTGATGATTGGTTTCATGCTGTTACGCCAACCGGTCATGGCTCTATTTTATCAAGACGGTTTCGCTATGCCCTGGCCAGCTGCACTGGCTTTTTTATTGGGAGATTGGATCCGCGTCGGCGCCTGGGTGTTCCTGCACGGCCTCTATGCCCTGCACCGCACCTGGGCCATCAGCATGGGTGAATTTCTATCCCTGCCCCTGTTTGCGCTGTTGCTGTGGTTACTGCCCATCCCCATCTCGCTGACCGTAGCCGGCAGCTGCTGGGCGGTCTCCTACGCTGTTTATACCACTTTTAATGCCTGGATGATGCTTCGGAAATGGCCGCCGTGAATTGCCTGATTTTAGCGGCATCTTTCTGCCCAGGAGCCGACTCGACCCCACTGCTGACATCCACGGCGTAAGGCTGGGTATGTTGGATCGCCTCAGCGACGTTATCGACAGTCAGACCACCGGCTAAAATCCAGGGATGGCTCAGGGTCGGGGTGATGGCCGTTAGCATCGACCAATCAAAACAGTGGCCGGTACCACCAAAATGGCCCTGGACATGGGCATCGAACAGCAAGGCATCGACTGGGTAGCGATCAACGTTGGTCAGATCATCCGGTTGGGCCACTCGAATGGCCTTAATGAGGCGACAGGGAACCGATTGGCGCAGCGATTGGCAAAACTCCGGCGTTTCGTCCCCATGCAGTTGGATGGTATCCAGACGGCACAACCGGGCCACGCGGGCTATCTCGGCCAGCGGCCGATTGACAAACAAACCCACCAGGGCAACGAAGGGAGGCAGTGCAGCGGTCAGCAGCGAGGCCTGCTCTGGAGAGATAAACCGGGACGACGACGGATGAAACACCAAGCCCAGGGCATCGGCTCCGGCTTCAATGGCCGCATAGGCATCCGCAAGGCAGGTTATACCACAAATTTTAACCCGCGTTTTAGCCATTGCGACAACACTCCAGCACGTACAGCCCCTCCTCTCCCACGCACTCCCCCTCCCCACCTGTGGGAGAGGGGGTTGGGGGGTGAGGGGGAAGACGAAGGCTATCCAGCCTTACTGGTCGCGGCGTCGAGTACTGATAACCGAGCTGGCGTAACAAAAGCGGAATATTTTCCAGCGGTTCTTGACCACGGAGCCAAATGCGCAGCCGACTGCCGATTGCCATTGCCTCCAGCTTGAGCTTGACCCGTACCGCGGTCATGGGGCAGATGTCGGCGCTGATGTCCAGATGATCGGCCACCACGCCACACCAAGGACAGCCCGATTGGTGGCTGATGTCAAACCGGCTATAATCACTGCTGGCCGCTCGGGCAGCCAGACCGTGCGTAGGCGGCGGTACTAGGTCGAGCAGCAAGGTGATGGCGGTACTGGCCAACAGAGTACCGATCCAACCGGCATATAATTCCCGGCCGCTACCAACGTCTTCCTTACCCCCTGCCCTGCCCTCTGCATAACCGGCCTCGGCACAACGCCAGCAGGGAAGTCCGTCGTCATCCGCCACCGCCGAGCGATCCACCACCAGATAACCGCCGGTGGCGGTGGTAGCCCCTAGCAGCAGCGGCGGAGCTGCTGGCAGGCTTAACCGGCGGTCACAAAGCAGCACCAAATCACATTGGGCCATGCGATCAGCGGTCATTTCGGCACTGGATGTCAACTCAACGAGGACAACATCCGGGTTTAGAGCCGGAATCTCCCTTATTTTTTCGCTACCGCTACCTGCATCGTTGAGCCACAGCAGCCGACCGACCCCAGCCCCGGCCAGATACCAAGCCGTTGTCACCACCATGGTACCCGACCCAACCAAGGCCACGGTTGACTGTAACAAGCGCTGCTGGCCCTGGCCACCTATCTGGGGCAAGAGGATCTGGCGCGAATAACGCTCGATCTGCGGCTCAGTGAAACAAAGGGACATGATCGCTTCAGTTAGCCGTTAGCTGCTCAGCAACAATGCGAATCCGCCGCATCGCCTGTTCCAGATTCTCCATTGAGGTTGCAAAAGAGATGCGGAAGTAAGGATCTTTGCCAAAAGCCACACCGGGCACCATCGCTACCCCCTGATTATCGAGCAGATGGGCTGCCAAGGCGACGCTGTCGTTGATCGTCTGGCCATCGGGGGTCTTGCGACCGATGAGACCGGCAATGCAGGGGTAGACATAAAAAGCCCCCTCTGGCGCCCGGCAGCTGATACCAGGCATGTTGTTCAGCTCAGCAACGACATAATCACGCCGAGCCTGAAAGGCCTTTAACATCGGCTTGATGCACTTTTGTGGCCCGGACAAAGCGGCTACCGCCGCCTTTTGAGCGATAGAGGTAGCACAAGAGGTGCTTTGTGACTGGATGGTTTCCATGGCTTTGATGATCGGGGCTGGCCCAGCCGCATAACCAATACGCCAACCGGTCATGGCGTAGCTCTTGGAAACGCCGTTGAGCAAAAGGGTACGTGGTTTTAACTCGGGAACCACCTGAGCCAAAGTAAAGAACTGAAAACCATCGAAAATAATCTTCTCATAGATATCATCGACGATGGCCCACACCTGAGGGTGGCGTTGTAGCATGGTGCCGAGCGCCATCAGCTCGTCCTTGCTATAGGCAGAACCGGTGGGGTTGGAGGGAGAATTGATGACGACATATTTGGTCTTGGCGGTGATGGCCTGTTCCAATTGTGCCGCAGTCAGCTTGAAACCGTTGGCTTCGTCGCTATCGACGATGACCGGCTTGCCTTCAGCCAGTAATACCATGTCGGGATAAGAAACCCAGTAAGGGGCAGGAATGATCACTTCATCCCCTGGGTTGAGGGTTGCCTGGGCCAAGTTATAAAAAGCCTGCTTGCCGCCAACAGTGACGACAATCTCGTTGGGCTGATAGACCAGACCATTATCGTTGCTGATTTTATTGATAACCGCCTGTTTCAGCTCGGCAATCCCCGATACAGCGGTATATTTGGTAAAACCAGACTTTAGGGCCTGACGAGCCGCTTTTTTGATGTGTTTAGGCGTATCAAAATCAGGCTCACCGGCGCCAAGATCGATGACATCACGGCCCATGGCCTGGAGTTCTTTGGCCCGGGCCGCCACCGCTAAAGTGGCCGATGGTTTGACTTGGCGAATGCGATTTGACAAGAAGTCCATGGTGTTATCCTCCGGTTTGTTGAAGAAGCAAATCAACTAATAGTAGATCGTCTGGCTCAGTCACTTTGATGTTGCGGCGTTCCCCCATGATTAACCGCACCGGCTGGCCTAGCCACTCGATCAAACTGGCATCATCGGTAGCGACGAAGCCAGCCTCATGGGCCCGCTCGTGCGCCGCCTGGATGAGCTGATAACGGAACAACTGCGGCGTCTGCGCCAGCCAAATGGTCCGCCGATCCAGGGTGGTGGCAATCCATGGCTGGGTCGCAGCATGACTCTGCTTAACGGTATCCTGGGCCGGTAGTGCCGGAATCAAGGCCTCGGCCAAATGGCGATGTTGTAACAGCCGATCTAATAACGCCTGACTGAGCAACGGCCGAACGCCGTCGTGAATGGCCACCCAATCGTCGGCGGCTAGCTCCAGCTGCCGCAACCCAAGCCGTACTGAATCTTGCCGCTCTGCCCCGCCCACCACTGGATCAGCCAACTTGGGCCACTGCCAGCGGTGCGGTTCGATATGCCGATACCACAGCTCAACACCGTCACCAGCCACCACCGGGACGATCCGTGCGATCAGCGGTTGGCTGTGACAGCGGGCAATGGTGTGAGCCACCAACGGCAACCCAGCCACGGTGTGGTATTGCTTCGGCTGCACCGAACCAAAGCGGCTACCCCGGCCAGCCGCTACCAGCAGGAGATGACAAGGGAGATCGTTAACCGCACCACTCACCGCACCATCTCTTTGAGATAACGCTGCAAGCGGTTCCAAAACGGGGTTAATGCCTGCTTGGAACCCTCTTCAGCACGATGCTCACGGCGCCACTCCTCCGGCATTTGGAAAGTCCCTTCCCAAATCCCCCGTTTATCACGACGGGCTATCTCTTCTGCGGGGACATAAGCCTTGCCTCCATATTGGCGATAGGCAACCGCCCAACCCTGCTCGACCATCCAGCGGTTGATTTCGGTTTTACCGACCCGGCAAACCGCTACCGTACGACCATAACGATCCTGGTTTTTTTCATCACAAACGACTTTTTTACTACCGACAAACTGGCGCAGCTGCTCGGCCGCTTGCTGACCACAACCATATTCGCTGCCCTTACGCTGGCAAGGCTGGGCTTTTTCTGGAGCATCAATACCATACAAGCGGATGCGGGTTTTACCCATACTGAGGGTATCGCCATCGACCACCCGCACCCCGCCAGTGATTTCCGCCAGGGCCGGTTGTGACCAGCAGAGGGACGACACCATTAACCAAAGCAACAACCACAAGGCAATCGGCATAATGCGACCCACCACTCAACGCATGTAAGGCTGACTCAGCCAAGTGGCTAGCGCTTGGCTGAACGTACCAGAAATTTTATGCAGCCAATCATGTCGGTTGGGGCTGTAATCAACCAATTTTTCAGCCTTGACCAGATCACGGGCAATGGCCGCAGTCGATTTGAGGCCATCCACCAGCCCCAGAGCTACCGCCTCTTCACCGGTCCAAACCAGGCCGGTGAAGAGGGTCTCTTCAGCCTTAAGCCGCTTACCACGGCCAGCACGTACCGCGTGAATGAACTGGCTGTGGATTTGGTTCAGCAGTGACTGAACATGGGCCTGTTGCTTACCATCCAGCGGTTTGAAGGGATCCAGCAGGTTTTTATCTTGACCAGCGGTCATGGTCCGGCTTTCGATGCCCAACTTACCGATTAGTTCCTGGAGACCAAACCCCTCCATAATAACGCCAATAGAGCCCACCAAAGTCGCCTTATCGGCGTAGATCTCCTGGGCGGCAGCGGCAACGTAATACCCCCCCGAGGCACATAAATCTTCCAGTGCCGCATAGAGCGGGATGTTAGGATATTTAACGCGCAAGCGGACGATTTCATCATAAATCATCCCAGCCTGCACCGGACTGCCCCCTGGCGAGTTGATGCGCAGCACCACCCCTTTGGTGTTTTTATCCTTGAAGGCGCTGTTGAGGTTCTCAATGATCTGTTCCGCCCCCAAGGCATCGCCCGCCAATATAGGACCGGTAACCGCCACCACAGCGGTGTGGTGTGGATCACCAGAGAGACTTTCGACATCGAATTTTTCGAGGTGATTAGAACCCATCCAGAGCAGCAATAACAGATAGATCGCCAGAAACAGGCGAAAAGCCGTCCGCAGCCGACGGCCACGGCGCTGCTCTGCGGCATGTTCACGCCACAACCGCTCCAGAACAGCACGTTCTTCCTGACGATTATGCTCCATCTGCGACAGCAACAGCCAGAGATTAGACGTGGTATCAGGTACCGCAGGATGGGGCCCAGCCCGACTGTCATGGCTGGGAAACATTGGCTCTGTCTTGTCCAATTAACGTACTCGTTTAGTGGCGATGAGGGGATGCGATAAAGCGACACGCAGATGGCGGGGATTGTAGCAGCGATCCCCCTTAGAAGCCAGTCAAAAAAACCTCAATGATGCGGGCGCGGGCCTCTCCGGCACGAAATAGCGACCGACGACACCAAAACAATTGCTCGCTGGGCTCACCCAGCCGTTGGGCCAATTCCGGCGCCCGGGCCAGCGCCAACTGCAGATGATCGCGGGCTACCTCTGCGGCTTGTTCCAGAAACAGCGCCCCCAGCGGCCGTTGCCCATTCTCGATCTCTCCCCGTAACGACTCCGGTAAACCCGCAAGTGATAACTGGGAGGCGGCAACAAGACGCTCCTGCCCCGCAACCTGGAGCCAAGCAACACGCGACAACACCCCAACAGCACAGTCCAACGGTGGATAACCGGACCATAGCCGTTCATCGTCATCTAATGTGGCTTGGATATACTGCCGCTGCAGATGCACCACGACAGGCTGTTGCCACAACCGCTCCAGGTAACCGGTTAACGAACCAGTGTACAGCAGTGCAGCCTCTAGCCGCTCGGGAACCCTCTCATGGTGCTGTTCCAGAAGTCGCGGTGGAGAGTGCCAATGGTGATGAAACTGCAAGGTGAATGGGAGAGACATGAGTAACTGCTTCCTTACCTAGGAGAGGAGACTTGAAGACTGGAGGCAGCGGCGTAGGATAACCCTTAGGGAAGCAGTACGCAAGATCCCAACTCGCCAAACAACAAGATTGGCATGGCGCATGAATCGACTAAGATTGTCACGTTCAGCCTGTACCATCCCAATGCTAGAAAAACAGAGGGTAATTATGCCAATCTATCCGTATCAGGACAAAACACCTGTTATCCACCCAACGGCGTTTATCCATCCGGAGGCGGTGATCATCGGCGATGTGGTCATCGGTGTCGATGCCTCGGTGTGGCCAGGGGTGGTCATTCGCGGCGATGTCAATTGGATCCGCATTGGCGCCCGCAGCAATATCCAAGATGGCTCCGTCTTGCACGTCGGCCGCAGTACCGAAAATCGGCCTGACGGGGCGCCTCTGTTCATTGGTGACGACGTCACCATTGGCCATAACGTCACCTTGCACGGTTGTCATATCGAAAATGGTAGCATGGTCGGTATCGGTGCCATCATACTGGACATGGCCGTGGTCGGCCACCAAGCCATGGTCGGTGCTGGCGCTGTGGTGACACCCGGTCGCCGCATTGATGACTCCTCTTTGTGGTTGGGTTCTCCTGCCAAGATGAAACGACTGTTGAGTGATCAGGAAATCGCCGCTATGAGGGCGACCACGGAGAAATATTGTCGCTTGGCTTGGCAATATACCGAACGCCCCTAGCCCATTATGCCCCATGCCAGAATCGTCCGCTGTCTCTGCTACGATCAAGCCGACTACCAGACCCTCTGGGATCTGCAACGTGCCTTGGTCGATAGCAGACAACAGCAGCTCTGCGACGACCAGATTATCTTCGCTGAACATACACCCGTTTATACCATAGGCCGATCAGGCAGTGAGTCGGAAATTTTACGCCGTGATCCGGCCATTCCGATCATCCGTAGTGACCGCGGCGGCCGGGTCACCTACCACGGCCCGGGCCAGCTGATGGTCTATCTGGTCTGGGACATATCTGGACATAGCCGCGAAGTACGGCAGCTGGTGCGCCAGCTTGAGGAGGTGGTGCAGCGGACACTGGCCCCATTCGGTATTAGGGCCAGCAGCGACGAACGACGACCGGGACTGTGGGTAGGTCGAGATAAAATTGCGGCGATCGGCTTACGCATCACCCGGGGGGTGGTTTATCACGGCCTAGCCATCAATCGTGATCCCGACTTGGCCGCCTTCGCTAATATTATCCCCTGCGGGATACGCGATGGCGGCGTCACCTCCATGGCGCGACTGGGTGTCAACGCAACTCGGCCAGAATTGGAACGGCAACTCATTCAGGCTTTCGAGACCACCTTCGCCATTACCTTCGATAGATCATCGATATAGGTAAAAATCACTGGGATGACCAGCAGACTGAGAAACGTCGATGTTAACACGCCACCAATGACAACAATGGCCATCGGCGCCCGGAAACTTGGCTCGGCCCCAATTCCCATCGCCACCGGCAACATGCCCGCCCCCATAGCAATGGTGGTCATTAAAATCGGCTGGGCCCGCTTGTGGCAAGCATCCACCAAAGCATCAAAACGGCTCAAGCCACGATCACGGCGAGCGACGATGCTATATTCCACCAGCAGAATGGAATTTTTAGTGACGATCCCCATCAGCATTAACACACCGATGACCGATGGCATTGAAAAGCTGGTACCGGTCAGTAGCATGGCCATAAAAGCGCCGCCCAGAGACAACGGTAACGCCGCCAAAATGGTCACCGGCTGAAGAAAAGCGTGGAAAAGCATCACCAATACCACGTAAATGCAGAGGATACCTACCAACATGGCACTGCCGAACTGGCTGAACAGGTCGTGCATGCGTTCGGCATCACCAGAAATGGGCCGCTTGACGCTCGGCGGCAGAGATTGCATGGCTGGTAGCTGATTGACCTCAGCCAACACTTCACCAAGCAAGCGTGACCCTAACTCGATATCAAAGGTGACGTTACGCATGCGGTCGAGGCGATCAATCTGCGCTGGGCCACTGGTCAAGCGCAGATCAGCAACCGTGGCTAACGTCACCGACCCAGCCCGCCCCGCTAGGCGCAGCTGACCAATGGTATTCAGGTCACGCCGGATCACCGCGTCCAGTCGTACTCGAATCGGGATCTGTCGCTGCGGCAGGTTGAGTTTTGGCAATACCATCTTGAAGTCACCAGTGGTGGCAATACGCACCATCTCAGCCATCGCTTGGGTAGTCACCCCCAATTCAGCCGCTGCGACAAAATTGGGGTTAATATGAATCTCCGGCCGTTGCAGCGTCGCTCCAGAGCTGATGTTGCCAATGTGGCGCAAGGTGCGCAGCGCTGGCTCAACCACCTGCACCGCTGACTGTAACGCCAATGGATCATCGCTGGCCAGCACCACCTGTAATTTCTCACCTGCGTTACCCAGACCAACCGATAGCCGCGCCCCCGCAATTTGCTGTAACCGTGCCCGCATATCGGTTTCAATCACCACTTGCTTGTAAGGCCGGTCATGACGGTGCGTCAATAAAACGCTCAAGGTCGCTTTACGCACATCGACACTGCCACCGGCATTAAACGGTCCGCCGCCAGCACTGGAACCGACGGCAGTAAAGATCTGCTTGACATCCGGCATCTGTTGCAAGATATGACGGGCCTGCTCCGCAACCGCTCGTGTCATCTCAATGGGGCTGCCCGGCTGTAATTCGATGCGTACTGAGGTTTGGCTGCGGTCGGCTACCGGCAAAAAACCAGTCGACAACAATGGGATTAAAGCGATGGAAGCAACAAAAAACAGCATGGCCGCCAATAACGTCAGATGACGATGATGGAGACACCAGCGCACCCAGACTAAGTAGCGACTCATCAGACGGCTGTCACCGGCTTGGGGCTGTTGGTGTTGTAAAAAATAGGCGGCCATCATCGGTGTTAGCATCCGCGCCACCAATAACGAAGCCAGCACCGCCACCGCTGCGGTAATACCGAATGACTTAAAAAACTTGCCTGGCACTCCTCCCATAAAAGCGGTCGGCAAAAACACCGCCACCAAGGTCAACGTCGTCCCAATCACAGCCAAGCCAATCTCATCGGCCGCCTCCATGGCGGCCTGATAAGGAGATTTGCCCATCCGTAAATGGCGCATGATGTTTTCAATCTCAACAATGGCATCGTCGACCAAGATACCAACGACCAGGGCTAATGCCAATAATGTCAGGGTATTAAGACTAAAATTGGCATAATACATCGCCAGGAACGTCGGTAAAATTGACAGGGGCAATGCCGTTGCCGACACCAGCGTCGCCCGCCAATCGCGTAGAAACCACAGCACCACCAGTACAGCCAAAAAGGCCCCTTCGTAGAGCAAGTGCATTGAGCCAGTGTAGTTATCCAGCACGGCATCAACCGTATTAAAGGCTTCGGTAAACTGCACCTGTGGATAACGTTGCTGCATTTGCTTTACAGCGACACGCACCCGTTCAGCCACCGTTACTTCGCTGACACCCTTGGTGCGGCTGATCTCAAAACCAACCACCGGTTGGCCATTGAGCAAAGCATAACTGCTTCGATCGGCAAAATGATCTTCGATCCGTGCCAGTTGATCCAACCGGACCGAGCGACCATCTGCTAGCGGCATATCCAACGCTGCCAACGCCGCCGCGTGGTCAACGGTGGCCAGCAATCGGATCGATTGCTGCGCCCCACCAATATCGGTCCGTCCACCAGAGTTCTCCTGCTGCACCCCCTTGAGACGCCTCGAAATATCGGTTGCTGTCACCCGCATGCCAGTCATCGCCACGGGATCAAGATTGATGTGGACTTCGCGATCAACGCCACCAATGCGAGCCACCTTACCGACCCCGGTTACCGACAACAGGGTGCGGGCGATCTCGTTATCCACCAACCATGACAAGGCCGCTTCGTCCAGCTGCTGCGACTGCACCGCAAAGGTCAAGATGGGGGTTCCGGAAGTGGTAACTTTGGAAACAATAGGATCGGTCATGTCGGCAGGAAGATCGGCGCGGACGCTATCAACGGCATTGCGCACCTCGCTCAAGGCCACTTCAACATCTTTATCGATCTGAAATTCGATGCTAACCAGGGCAGAACCGTCGGTAATGGCAGTGCGTATGTGTTCAACACCACCCAAGGCGGCCAGTTTATCCTCAATTTTGCGCGCCACCTCGGTTTCGAGCTGGTCAGGGGCCGCCCCCTCTAGCGTCGCATTGACCACAATGATGGGCAGTTCAATATCCGGGAAATTTTGGACGCCGAGTGACCGAAACGAAGCAATGCCGAACAGCGTCAACAGCAAAAACAGCAGCAGGGAGGGAATAGGGTTGCGGATCGACCAAGAAGAAACATTCATGGTCGTTGCGGTTCCGGACCACTCACCAGACGGATATGATCGCCATCGTTCAAAAATGCCGCGCCGCTGGCGGCCACCGCCGTCTCAGTATCAATGCCGGTGACCACCTCGACCCGATCCCCCATGCGCCGCCCTAACTTGACCGGGCGCTTGCTCACCTGCTCACCATTGTGGATGGCAAAGACAAAGTCGTGACCATCACGCATCACAACGGCCGATTGGGGCAAGACCAACGCTGGGGCACTGCCAACAGTGATGATGCCGTAGGCGAACAGGCCTGCCTTAACGGGCCCATCGGGCTGCGGCGTCAAATCGACGTAGACCAACGCCCGCCGGTTGGTGACCTCCAACGTCGGTGACTTGACACGCACCGTCCCGTCAATAACCCCACCGTTTGGCAAGTAAACCCGGGCTGGTTGCCCCTCCTGAATGGAGTCCAGTTGGCTGGCTATGATCTCGGCACGCCATTCAAGTCGACCGCCACGGATCAACCGAAACAACTCGGTGCCGATCGCCACCACCGCACCCAAGCTGGCACTGCGTGTGGTCACCACCCCGTCATCGACAGCGGTCACCCGGGTCTGCTGTAACCGCAACCGTTGACCATCCAATCGTGCCTCGGCCAGAGCCAAGTTAGCCAATGCCCCCTGTTCGGCCATGAGATACTGGTCAATTTGCTGTTGTGACAGCGCGCCGCTGCTGGTGACGTGGCGCGCCCGGTCGGCGTTGGCACGGGCCTCGGCCAGTGCGGCCTGCGCCTGCGCCACCACTGCCCGTTGTTGCGCCAAATCAATCTCAACGCTCTTGGGAGCCAGTTGGGCCAACAACTGGCCCCGATGGACCACGGCCCCAACATCAACCAAGATCTCCGCAATGCGCAAACCGCCGATCTCAGCACCAATCACCGCCTCTTGCCACGGGGCAATCGCACCGCTGGTCGAAACAGTCACCGGCCATTGCTCCACCACGGCTGCCACCGCTGTCGTCGTCAAAGCTGGCCTAACCGGAGGTGATTTTTCCGCCTGGACCGGGCCGATAAATAGACAGATGGCCCATAGGCAAGCAATAACCCTGGTATAGATCATCAGGTCGTTGCACCAGCAGCGCCGCCTAACAAGGTGTTAATCCGAGCAACATAGTTACGGGTCTCGGTCGGCATCGCCTGGGGGTTACGCTCCAGATTGCCCATGCCCCAATTGTAGGCAGCCAATGCCAAATTTTGTTCCCCCTGATAGCGGTTCAGTAACTGCCGCAAATAACGGGCCCCAGCCATGATGTTTTGTTCTGGATCAAAAGCATCCGTCACCCCCAGATCACGCGCCGTACCAGGCATCAATTGCATCATGCCCTGAGCTCCCGCTGGGGACACCGCCCGCGGATTAAAACTGCTCTCGACACGAATCACGGCACGCAACAACCGCTCATCCAAATCGTAACTACTGGCTGCCTTTTGGATGATGTCTGAAAAACGAGACTCATTCTGGCGGCTATCGACCGACATCCGCGGTTGCCCCTGGGTGCTATAGCGCTGTCCCAACCAGTTAACCTCGCTTTTAAGCTTGTCCACTGCCGGGGTCGCCCGGGCAACGGTGGCCGTCGCCTCCTTGCTGGTTTTCAACCGGCGCAGAGAACTCTCCAGAAAGGCCCTCTCGGTGTCGCTCAACGGTGCCAACCCGGGAGCCGGGCCAATTGCACCATCCCAGGCATCATCGGAAAAGTCAATCGGCGCTGCCATGCCACTGCCAGCCACCCAAGAGCCCTGGGCCTGCACCACCGCCTGACGCACCATCTTGGCCAAAAACTCGACCACCTCTCGATCCAGAGATTGCAAATTCTCCTGGCCACCATCACCGCGCCGCGCCAACGCCTGATCCAAATCACTCTGAAACCGAGCGTTGCTAGCACTGTTCCGGAAGCTGTCGGAGCCCTTACCTTCCGCCGTCGGCGCCAGCGCTCCAGATATGTTGGCAATATTCCACATACGCTACTCCTCCCTGGAGAATTCAACTCCGGTTAACTCATACCCGCTACCACACAAAGCAACATCGGTACCAAAGCATCCCCCTCACCCCCCGGCCCCCTCTCCCACAAGAGGAGAGAGGGGGAGGCATGAGGGGTTTAAAATTTATAAAATTGATGATTAAGCCAAGTCGTTACGGCGTTTACTTCATCGTCAAACCATTGGGCATTGACCTGCTGGCTACAAAATTCGACCCTAGCACGTAGCTGATCAACACTTTTCACCTGCCGTTCTGGTCGTGTATAAATAGAGCTGGCATCTTTGAAACGGCTGGCGTGGCAATCCTGACAATGCGCCTTGTGCAGCGCTTCGCCATTGGCGCCGCCAGCTGCATAAGTTACTGTTGCCGCAGAGACTGCCCCCAGGATCATCACCATGACAACGGCTATAACCCGATGGTAGACAATATTATGACACATGAAACACCCTCCCTCTCAACGTTGAAAGTCCTGGTGGTTGGTAGCGGCGCGGTAGGTAGCTTTTACGGCGCCCATCTGGCTCAGGCCGGGGCGGAAGTGACCATGCTGTGCCGCTCAGACTATGCCGTGGTCAAACGTGACGGAATCACTATTGTCTCAATCGATCCAACCACAGCAGCACGGCAGACACGACAATTTCGCCCCTATCGTGTCATCGACCATATCGGCGCCTATGCCGACACCGCTGATGTCATTTTGGTGGCACTTAAAGTATTGCCAGAAATCGACACCGCCGCCCTCATTGCCCCGGCAGTGCAGGCCCAACACACACGTATCTTACTGTTACAAAATGGTATTGATGTTGAAAAACCACTCGCAGCTGCCTTTCCGCAGCATGAGATTCTGAGTGGCCTCGCCTTCGTTTGCCTCAATCGGGTAGCAGCAGGAATGATTCATCACCTTGGCTACGGCCGCGTCACCTTGGGCCGTTACCCAACCGGATCCTCCGTTATCGCCCAACGGCTGGCGGAACTGTTTCAGGCGAGCGCCATTCCGGCCCAATTATCCCCCCAGATTGGACGTGACCGTTGGCAAAAACTGATTTGGAACGCCCCCTTTAACCCACTATCGGTGCTGGGGAACGCCACCACACACGACATACTGCGTTGCGCCGACAGCGCACGACTGGCTGCCGAGATCATGGCTGAGGTAATCACCATAGCCCAAACGGAAGGCCACTTATTTGGCCCAGAGCTCATTGCAAAAAACCTGGAAGATACCAGAAACATGGCACCTTATCGCACCAGCATGTTGGTCGATCACCAATCAGGCCGACCCATGGAGATCGATGCCATTTTGGGACGCCCCCTACGCATTGCCCAAGAAAAGGGGCTGAAGGTACCGCGTCTGGCGACGCTGCACGCCCTGTTACAGTTGCTCAGCCATGCCGTAACCACGAGACGATAACAATTGCCTGAATTAGAGCCGCCAGAATCAGGCTGTAGGCCCCACCAACATAGACGGCAGACAATATCTTGACTGTCATGTCCCGTGTTGGACCCCAATTACCATCCTTCTTGCCATCTTTTTTGCCATCCCTATTGTCTGACACGGATTGGCTTCTCATCCTCATCTGAAAGCTCCCTTGACACCCTATATGACCCAAACCAGCTGCCTGTAACCTTCCATGAAGCAAATCCAGGGCCAGTTAGGAAATCCCGTTCAAGGCGTCGCAGCAAAGCGTTGTAGCTCTGGCAACACTTCCTGATAACGTTCCTGTAAATAGTGCTGCAACAGAGTTTGTTCATATTCGGCTACCCCAGCGAAAATAACACGCGTTTTCAATATTTTTGGTTGCTGGTCTATGTAGAGCAGGTTACCAGAAAGGTGAATATCCTGTGGGCCAAGCTCCACCGTATCGCCAATTTCTAACCATTGCAGTGGTAGTGAAAAAGCCAAAGCGACCGTATGGAAAAGCATTTGATGGTCAATGGTGCTGTTGGGTGCCAAAATCAATGAAGCGCCACCCAAAGAGAGATTACTGATACGAGCTGGGAAAGAGCGCCCCTCAATTTCGAGCTGGGCCTTGATCGGCTCAGGAGGCATTACCCGCGGCGAACGCCGCCGCCCCAAATAACCATCCGCAAGGCGGACCTGCTTCAAAACGGCAACACCTTTCTGAACATCGACTTTATCCACCTCAGCATAGAGGCCAACCGGTAGATGCAGAACCGAAACAAAGGTGCACCCCTCTAACTTCATGGCAATGAGATGATCTCGCGCTACCCACACCATGACTTGGTCACTGTTGCAACCGACCACAGTGGCCGAGGCCGCCATAGGCACCCCTTTGAATTGGTTAAACAGCGTCAACGGATCCTTGCGTTGACGAATAACGTCAAATTCACGTTGTATATCGATGTAACGACGCAACTCGGGATCGTCAGATAAGATGGCAAAGCGGCATAACAGCGCCCCTTGTAGTTGACAAACGGGCTCGTGAATTTCGACCGGTTCGGCAAAAAATTGACTGAGACCGGTGACGATACCACGGATCATGTGGCACAAACGCCGTTGCGACAGGTAGACCAACGCCAATTCACCATGGGAGATGCGCAACGTACGCAGATCAGGATGCACGGCATCCGGCCAATTCCACCTAAAAACCGTGACTAGTATGCTCTCAAGATGTTCCAGGACATCGAAGGTAGTCCACTCCTCCGGTACCACCCTCATATTGATAGCCATTTCCAACAAACCGACACTGATATGGTGGCCGAATGCCTCCTGTAGCACCGTCACCGGCTTTTGCGCCAAGCGACTCACTGCCTCAAACAGGGCGTGCCAATCGCTGTCTGGATAATCCTGCTCCGGAGTCAGTTCACTTGGCATAGAGACACCGCTCAACGCGACAACCTCTGCCCAGCTGCCCACGCCTATGTAACTCTCACAGAAGTCCTCCATCGCCAATAACAGTAGGCCACGCATTTGTTCTCTTTGTTCCCTCATCAGTTCAGCAATAACCACTCAGAGAGGCGCTGAAACGAACCGATTAGCAGCGTATTGGGGAGAAAAATATCTCTTCCAACGATAGGATTATTATTGTATTATGGCGAGGATCGCCCGTCACCTATTTTAAGGATTAAAGAGCATGGCCCTTGTCAATCACCAAGTCGTCCGTTCTTTACTATTCGATGCGGAACCGACACTACGGACTGTTGCCTTTACTGGTCATATCGCCCACTTGCCGGATGTTCATTTTCTGCTGGAGGGAGAATATTACCGTTCTGGTTTCGATCTCGTTATTGAAGACTCTCAAGGCAACCGTGTCGTCGTCACTGATTATTTCGGCACCGAGTCCCCTCCCTATTTGGTCGCCAGCAACGGTGCTGTCGTCACCCCAGCGATGGTAGAACACCTACTGATTGCCGACGCCCCGACAGTCGCAGTCGCCGGTCCAGACGCTTGGCCCATTGCCCCGGTCGGCCCGGCTATTGGCACTGTTGACCGTATCGTTGGCAAAGTGTTGGCACGTGGCAAGGATGGACAGGTACGCATCCTGAGCAAAGGGGATGCCATCTATCAAGGCGATGTCATCAAATCGGCTGCTGGAGCCCAGGCTAAATTTGTTTTTAGCGACGGAACGACGTTCCAACTTGGTGAAAATGCTCGCGGTATCCTCGATGAGTATCTATTTAACCCAGCTGCCGCTCAAGGGCAGTTTGGGGTCACAGTCATGACCGGTATCTTCCGCTACACCAGCGGCCAAATTGCCAATATCAACAAGGGGGCCCAACATTCCACCATCAAGACCCCGGTCGCTGTGGTTGGCATTCGTGGTAGTGCCATTGATGGCGAGGTCACCGACTCGGGTGAGACTAAGGTGGTGTTGGATCACGGCAATGTCACCGTCAGCGACCCAATGGGTCAGGGCTCGGTAACACTGGCTCCCGGTGTTGGGGCCAGCATTCCAGCTTCTGGTGGTCCGCCGCAACCATTTGTACCGCCGCCGTCGTTTACCAACCGCTTGCAATCGCAGTTGTCTAGCCAGAGCTTCGAGCAAAAA
>JADGCM010000242.1 GCA_015228995.1 Magnetococcales bacterium | reverse complement strand
CCGCTATATGTCGCCATGTAGATGGTCGGCGCGACCTTCATGTGATTGGTTGTACCCCCATCGATTATCTCGATTTTGCCTCTCCCTGGTCCGGGTTGGGTTCGAAGATGGGGATTGATGCGACGCTTAAAGTGGGCGTAGAGCAGGCTGTGGTGCCGCCACGGCCAGCGGCGATGCGCGACCAAGCGGCCGATTGGCCGGCGGCGATTTGTCGTATGTTCCCCTATATCCAATCGATTGAAAGATTTGGAACGCTCTGTATGGCGTTGGTGGTGGTGCATAAGCAAGAGTTTTCTGATGTGCGGCGGTTGGTAGAGACCGTATGGCGTACGGTGCCTCCTGGAGCGGGAGCAGATGTGTTGTGGGTGGTTGATGAGGAGATGACGACGGCAGCGTGGCCCGATCTGGTCTGGGCCTGGGTCACCCGCACCGATCCCGCCCGTGATTTACTGATTGAGGATGAACAGGGCCGATTTGCCCTGGATGCCACCGGAAAATTACCATCCGAGACGACGCGACGATGGGGACAGCCAATCTCCATGGATGAAGCGATCATTGAACGGGTGTCGCAGCGTTGGCCGGAATATTGTTTACCGGGGCCGGGAATGCCAGTTGGGCAAAAATTTGAGCAACAAGGAACGCTATAAATGAGGGTATTCAAGCGATGGCAGCGGTTATGGCAAACGGTGCTGGTGACCGGTATGACGCTATTGTTGTGTCATGGCACTCCGGCCGCTGGAGAAACAACTTCTGCATCAGAAATGAACCTTGATACAGTCACCGGGGAGACCATTCGGCTGGTGGATTTTCGCGGTAAAGTGGTGCTGGTCAATTTTTGGGCCACTTGGTGCCCTCCCTGTCTGCGCGAGATCCCCTCTTTTGTTAAGGTACAACAGCGCTACAGCGGTCGGCTTATGGTTGTTGGTATTGATTATATGGAAAAACCAGACCGCAAAGACCTCGCCAGTGTCATGCGTCGGTTAGAAATGAATTACCCCGTGGTCTACGGTGATGCCAGCAAGATCCACAGCTTTGCCCGGGCGTTGGGGGGAGTGCAAGGGTTGCCGACCACAGTGGTCATCAATCGTCAGGGAGAGCGCGTCAAAACCCACATTGGCGAATTGAGTGAAGCGGCATTGATCCAACTGGTAGAACCATTGCTAGAGTAATGAAAGGCATGGAGGCAACCGAGATGCTTTTAGTGTGGTGCAGCGTCGCTAACGATAGCGAGGCACAACGATTGGCAGAAACGGTGGTAAACGAACGCTTGGCTGCCTGTGTGCATCTGTTCCCGTCCGGCCGATCCATCTACCTCTGGCAGGGGGCGTTGCATCACGATGCCGAAGTGATGCTGTTGATCAAAACGCAGCGCGCCCTCTACCCGTTGTTGGAGCAACGTCTACGCGAACTCCATACCTACCAAGTGCCAGAGATTTTGGCCGTCGGTGTCGAGCAGGGGCTGCCGGCCTATCTGGCATGGGTGGCTGACACGATACCTTGAGGCGCATGACTACGATTGAGGCCACTCCTTGGGCTTGAATCTACCAGAGTTAGCGATGGCGACCGTTGCGAAAGAGGGTACCAGTACGAATAATCCCTTCTTGTAGGCGAGTCGAGCGATATCAGGATGCACCACCATACCGGTCACCGCCCCCAGCACTCGCATGCCGCGATATTCGTGGAAAAACCGGGTTACCCGTGGTAATTTGGCGATAAAGTCGTCCAGATCGTTCTTTCTGAAGGTAAATTTAGCCTCGACCACCATCAGGGTATTATCGTTGATGATCGTCAGGTCCAGTTCCATATCTTCACCGTTACGGCTGACCTTGCGTCGGGGCGATACCTGATGCACCGGAATGTCCCAGTCATGAAACAGTGTCTTGCAGGCCGGGGCCACGGTATGCTCAACAAAAAAACCCAAGCTGTCGGTGATGCCAGCAACTTGTTTGTTGGTTGCTTTGATCTGTTCGTCGACTTCGCGGCTAGATTGAGCCATACGCTCGTCTATCAAGCGGCTGCGTGCCTCCGCCTGACGCGTTGATTCACGCACGCAATTGCTGCTCAGACTCGCGGATGGACTCACGTAGTTGTTGAATCTGCTCACCATTCCGCTGGAACAATCCCAGTACACTGTCCAATGTTAGGGTGCCATTGGCCATGGGGGTTCTCCTTATTGAAAAGACCATGCCTTCGCTCTATCACCAAATGTGGGACTATTCCAGATGATTGGGTCGGCAGGTTGCGTTCCCGCTCTTGAGGACGTACCATGCCAGGGTGTGTTCTTGAGCTTTTTATGGAGGACGTGATGAACGGGACTGTAACAATCGATGATGTATGGGCTGTGCTGAGGGAGAATGCTTTACAGCAAAAAGAGTCCGACCGACAGATGCAGGAGATCAAAGCCAATCTGAATAGGCTGGCCGAGCAGACCAAAGAGTCATTAGATAAATTGGCCGGACAAAGTAGAGAATCATTAGACAGA
>JADGCM010000020.1 GCA_015228995.1 Magnetococcales bacterium | reverse complement strand
CCCGCAACGAAATTCAGTAGTTCATTCCAAGATAGCGATAACGGTGATGTGCTGGTCAAGATTAAGATTGCATCGGCACCAAATCATGGCTCACTGAGTCTTGATGGACAGCCAGTAGCCGTTGGTCGGGAAATTGCCGTCGATGCGTTGAATGGCTTGAAGTTTACACCAGAAGCAAACTGGTCCGGTACTACCAGTTTTGGTTGGCAAGGCTCCGATGGTCAGGCCTACTCCGACACTGCTACCCTCACCATCAGCCTTGATGCCACCAACCATGCCCCGGTCGTTCGTCAGTCCACGGTCCCAGTCCCCGGCACAGAAGGCCAACCGGTTGCCTTTACATCAGCACATTTTAGCGCCCTATTCAGCGATAGCGACGGAAATGCATTGACAGAAGTCAAGATTACGTCTCTACCGGAACATGGTACGCTAAATCTAGGTGAAACGGAGGTAACCATTGACCAAGTAATTCCAGCAAGCAAATTGGCCGATCTACAGTTTGTCCCGGATGCTGCCGAGCCTCACTGGTACGGATTGACCGATTTTGGGTGGCAAGGATCGGATGGCACGATCTACTCTAATAAGACCACCATGGAAATTGAAGTTAGTCGAACCTCTCCCTCCCTCGATTATGCCTCTTTGGAGGCAACTGGCATCAGAGAAGGGGAGAGCGTTGTTTTGACAGAAACGATGTTGGCCCATCAGCCCGGCGCCACGGCTGCCAATAAAGTCGATCCTGACACACCGGCCAGTGACGTAAATTATGCCCTATCGTCTGTCCCGGATTATGGAGAGTTGCTGCTTGAAGGCAAAGAATCCTCATTGGCAGCGGGAGATCGTTTCACGCTAGACGACATTCAAAAAGGCTTGGTCAAATATCAACATGACGGTAGCGAAGAGCTTGAGGATGGTTTTTCTGTCACTGTCTCAGATGAAAATGGTGAAGTCACTGCCGTCGAGGCTGATTTTGCGATTGTCGTCACTCCTGTCAACGATGCCCCTACCGTGAATGCCACCCAAATATCCCTCTCTGAAATTGCCGGAGCGGCAGAAGATGGGACCACTGTTGTTCAAATTGGTGATTTACTCGGTCAGGTGAACGACCCGGAAGGGGATGTGTTGGGGATCGCCGTGGTCGGTACCGATGGGGACCAGGGAACTTGGCAGTTTTCTCTTGACGGCACGAACTGGCGGTCATTTGATGCCGTTTCTAACAAGGCGGCCACTCTGTTGGACGACTCCGATTGGATTCGATTTGAACCAGGAGAAGGCAGCAGCGGTACGGCAAAACTCGATTTTCTAGCCTGGGACCATGCAATAGGCAAGTCTGGTGACACAGGTGTCAACACCAACAACAACAGTAGTCATGCCTTTAGCGATGTTACTGTAACGGCTAGCATCGACAACAGTTCCCCTCACGAAGCCCCATCGTTACCGACCTTCCATGAGGTATTTTCTAGCGGTCCAGAAACAGATTCATCGCTAATGGGGCCCATCGCTGCACCCGCTCCGCCATTGTCGGTGGGTGGTCTGTTGCTTGATGACCAACATCATTCTATGATGGCGTGATGCGGGTCAGCATCTATTTAGTTGCACCCCTCACCCTACCCTCTCCCACAAGGGGAGAGGGTGAAGAGACCGCTTCACGCTCCCCCTCTCCACCTGTGGGAGAGGGGGCTGGGGGGGTGAGGGGGAAGAACGAAGGCATGATGCCGATGTGGAACAGGAATCGCATCAAATTTGAAGTTAAACCGTATTAATTGGCTCCGATAGGGAACGTGGTTATGCAAGGTCAGCTGTCTATTTTAATCGCTGCTTGGTTGTTGGTAATGGGTTCGTCTGCGACGCCTCTCTGGGCACAGACCTTGTCAGAGGCAGTAGGCAAGGCGGTGCAGACCAATCCCGAATTGTTGGCGGCGCAACAAAACAAGGCTGCGGTTGAACAACAAATTGGTCAAGCTCGTGCCGGTTATTTACCCACTGTTGATGTTAATGGCGGCTACGGTCGTGAATACAGCAATAACACCACGACTCGCGCTACCACCCCCGATGGTATGACGCTCAATCGTCGTGAGGCCACTGTAACGGCGACTCAGCTATTGTTTGACGGTTTTGCTACCAGCCATGCGGTGGATAAAGCCGAGCAGGCGGCCTTAGCCGCACAACATAATCAGCAAAAAACGCTTGAAACGGTGATGCAATCGGTCAGTGATGTCTACCTAGACAACTACAAGCAGGAGCAGTTGCTGGAGTTGGTCAAGGACAACGTAGTGTTGCATCAGCGCATTTTGGAAAAAATCAAGCAGAAATTTGAGAGCGGGGCTGGGACTGAAGCCGATGTGCAGCAGACCGAAACGCGTTGGGCGCTGATGTCGTCCAACCAAGTTGCAATTGATACGGCTTACAAAAACGCTGTAACTCGTTTTATCCGCGTGGTAGGGGAGGCCCCTAAAGGGCTCTCTTTACCACAGGTTAAGACCGCCCTACTGCCCAAAGATGCCAACTCGGCAGTAGAGGTTGCCCTCAAACAACACCCTGCTATTTTGGCAGCACAGGCTGATTTATCGGCAGCAAAAGCCGATTACGACGCCACCTACGCCGCTTTCATGCCGCGTTTCAATCTGGAACTGTCGGCTCTGAATAATGCCGACGTGTCTGGAACTGTAGGCGACGGCAAAGGGATGGCTGCCATGCTGCGCATGAATTATAATTTATTGCGCGGTGGAGCCGACTTGGCAAAACAGCGAGAGAGCAGCCATCGCGTCAGCGCAAGCCAAGAGATGCTGGATCAAATGCAGCGTCTTGTTCAAGAGGGAGCGAGAGTGGCGTGGGACAACCTGGAAATGTCACGTAATCGCATCACTCACCTTAAACAACACGTCGACATCAGTCGCAAGGTGGCCGATTCCTACCACCAACAGTTCAAGATGGGCAAACGCACATTGCTGGATGTGCTCAACTCCGAAACCGAGTTGTTTACCGCCCGTTCGTCTCTGACCTCGGAAGAACTTAATTATTTAACCAATTTCTATCGTCTGCTCGGCAGCACGGGACAAATCAGCAAAGCGTTTGAGTGACGAGCTAGCCGCGAAAGCTGGTGATTTTCCAGCCGTGCGCGGCAGCGTAGTCCCGTAGTCGCTCATCGGGGTCCACCGCCACCGGATGGTCGACCTGCTGCAATAATGGCAAATCGTTGTGAGAGTCGCTGTAAAACCAGCTGCCAGTTAACGTGTCGCCTGTTTGTTGTATCCACTGTCGCAAATGGTAGATTTTACCAGCCTGAAAACAGGGGACACCGGCCGCTTGCCCGCTGAACCGACCTTCAACAATCTCCATATCGGTGGCCAGCAAATGATCAACCTGTAATAAACGAGCGACAGGTGCCGTGATGAACCGATTGGTAGCGGTCACAATGACCACTAGGTCGCCGTTGCGACGATGCGCATCCATACACTCCCGCCCACGCGCCAACACAATGGGTTTGATGCTGTTCTGCAAGAACATCTCGCGCCAAGCTTGTAGCGTTGCTAGGTCATGACGTGCCAGAATAGAGCCCTGGAACCGCAGATAGGCCTGGATATCGAGGCTACCTCGGTGGTAATCTTCGAAAAATCGTTGATTTTCTTGCTCATACCAACCACCATCAACGATCTTTTGTTCTACCAAAAATCGTCCCCATAAGTAATCGCTATCGCCGTCTAGCAACGTATTGTCGAGATCAAACAAAGCCAACGCCATTTATCACCTCCCTTTGCCTTTACCCTCCCCCCAACATGGAAGCAGCCTCTCGTTACCCTCTCCCCTTGTGGGAGAGGGTAGGGTGAGGGGTGTAAAAGCAGCATGTCAACCTAAAAAATGTTAAACTGGAAAAAAAATTATTCAAGACAAACCCCGCTTTATCCGATAAAACAGTTGAGTGGGTTTTTTGTCGAGGAGTTTCAGCCATGATTAACGCATTGTCCGCTTTCATCCCGTATGGGGCCAAGGCGCCTGCATACGACGCCACCCAACAGTATCGGGCCAATGTCGAGATACGTACCAACAACGCCGAACAGGTCCAGGTGCTGCATGCCAAACCTCCTGAACCTGTGATCGGCGTCGGTGCGCGGGATGCCAAAGAGGAATCCCAACAAGAACAGCCACCCCGTAAGGAGACCCGTTCGCCGCAGTTAGAGGCCTTACACGCTAACATGATGTCGCGCCCAGTTAAGGCGCAACGCGCTGTGACTCGTTTTTTACTGACGGCAGCTGCCAACGCCTCTCTGCCCAAAGAAGAGACCAGTAGCAACCCAAGGAATCGTTCTGTGTCTGCTGCGGTGGCTGGTCAGCGGCCGTCGAGTGGCCTCGACGTGATAGCGTAGCCCGCGGTAGCGTGAGCGCAGACTCAACTTTTTTACTTGCTCATGTTCTGGATTAGGTCGTAAATCGGGGTAAAGAGGGCAATGGTGAGCATGATAAACAGCCCGCCGCCGATGCCTAAGGCCAATGGCTCAATCATTTTGCCGATGTTGGCGACCATAAATTCCAGTTTGATGCGGTAATCCTCTGAAATGTAAACCAGCTGATCGCTTAGAGTGCCACTCTGTTCGCCAACACCGACCATGCGTATAACAAATGGGGGGAATATTTTGGCGGCCTGAAAGGAGGCACGGACGCCGATGCCCTGCAGCAGGGAGCTGCGTACCATCTGCATCTTCTCTTTGTAGACCTCGTTGGGCAACGTTGACCCAAGAATGTCGATGCTGCGCAGTATGTCGAGACCAGCCGTAATCATCAGGGCGAGATACTCGGTTATAAAAGCTTGGTTGTAGTAGTGCAGCACCGATTTGACGACAGGCAGCCTTAACATGATGGTATGCATCACTTTTCGTGTTGGTTGGTGCAGGCGCGTGACTAACTTCAGCAACATGACCACGGCAATAATGGCACCAAAAAAAGCCGGCGCATTATTGATAACGACATCTGAAATATCGATCACCATGATGGTCATCGCCGGCAGTTTGGCCCCCATCGACTTAAAGACACCCGCAACACTCGGGACCACCGAATAGAGCCAGAACATCATCGCCACCACAATCATGCCAAAGACGATGGCCGGATAGCGTAGTGCCGATTTGACATCCTTCTGGATTTTATCCATTTTCTTCATGTGCTCGGCAGCATCGTGAATGGTGCGATCCAGGCTACCCGTTTCCTCACCCAGACTAATCAAAAACAATACGTTGCCGGAAAAAATATGACCATAGCCTTTGATGGCATCGGTCAAACTTGAGCCGCCTTCGACACGCAGCACGATCTCCTTACCAATTTGCGATAAGGTGGCGTTATTGTGCTCGGCAATTGCGTCCTGCAAAGCCGACATCAACGGCAAGCCCGCCTTTAACATGACTGCAACGTTATTGAGAGCCTCCGCCAACTCCTCTTTGGTGATCTTCTGACCAAAAAACTGCTTTAACAGCCCAACCGCACGGCCCAGCAGCTGGGGCAACGGCGTTGCCGAGAAGACGACATTCCCCTGCCGTTCCAAATAGGCCATGGCCGAAACCGGGTTATCAAACGGCAGGCTGATCAGGCCAGTCTTCTGATGCCCCTCCTTATCAAGCAAATTATAACGGAAATAGGCCACGATAATTCCCTTTATTATTACCCACCTAGAGCCCGCTTGACCTCGTTCACCGATAGGTCACCACGCCGCACTTTTTTCACTGCTGAAGCCATAATATCCTGGAATCCCTGATCACGTGCCGTCGCCAGCAACACGTCCAGTGATTCATCACGGTTGATTTGCATCGCTAGACTGGGTGAAGTCCGCATGATTTCGTAAATCATGGTGCGGCCGTGGTAACCGGTCTCCAGGCAAGCGCCACAGCCACGGCCGCGGTAGAGCTTACGGATGGTGGCATCCCCAAGGTAGGCCAATTCCTCCTCGGTGGGCGTGTACTCCTCCTTGCAGTTGCTGCAAATACGGCGCACCAACCGCTGACTCACAACGCCCACCAAGGCATCGGCCAGCATGAAGGGGGGAATATTGAGTGAACGCAACCGCGGAATCGCCCCAAATGCGGTATTGGTATGCAGGGTGGAAAGCACCAGATGGCCGGTCTCGGAGGCCGATAGGGCTGTCTCTGCCGTCTCTTTATCGCGAATTTCTCCCACCAAAATAACATCTGGATCGTGACGCAAAAAATGCCGGATGGCGTTGGCAAAGGTGTAACCGGCCTTAATGTTGATCTGCGTTTGCCTAACCAAGGGGATACGGTACTCGATAGGGTTCTCGACCGTCAAGATGTTCTTCTCGGTCAAGTTGAGCGCCCGCACAGCGGCATAAAGGGTCGTCGTCTTGCCTGATCCGGTTGGCCCAGTCAACAGCACAATACCATAAGGATGGTTAAAAATATTTTTCAGTATTTCGATATCTTCTGGATCAAATCCGAGTTGCGGCAACCCCATGAAGTCGCTCCGCATCGGCAACAAGCGGATGACAACATTCTCACCAAACGGACAAACGGTGGTCGAAACACGAAAATCATAACGATTGTTAAGAATATCGCCGGAAAAACTGCCATCTTGCGGCAACCGTTGCTCAGCGATATCCATATCCGAACGCATTTTGATGGTCGTAATCAGCCGTTTCATGGTGAGAGGCATCGAAAACAACGACCGCATCACCCCGTCAACACGACAGGCCAAGTTAATTGAGCGATCCATGGGACGGATGTGAATATCCGAAGCACGGGTCTTGACTGCTAGTTGCATCATGTTATTAATAAACGGATCCAGTGAGCGCACCCCGTCGGTATCCGCTGCCAACAGTTGCAGCTCACGCTCAATCAACTTTTCCACTGGGTTTTCAAGGAAATAATAATAATACTGGGCCATATTTTGGATTTTGCCACGTTCACCCTGCTTAAATTGCGGCCGCAACCCAGTATGACGCGAAATCAACCGCTCAAGGTTTTCAACATCGTCCGTGGCGGTGATGACCTGCACCACGTCATTTTTATGGCTAATAGGTAGAAACTGGTGGGTCTGACATAGATTAAGGTTGAACAGACGCAGCGTGGTTTCATCGGGCACTAGGTCATCGACGTTGACATATTCGCGATGCTCCTGCTCAGCAATGGTCGTAGCAACGTCATACTGCGAGATAAACCCAAGCCGTTCCAGAATTTCGCCGACCCGATCCCGGGTCACTTTCTGATCCTGCAAAGCCAAATCAATATGGCTCTTGCTGATTAATTTCTTTTCCTGAAGCAAGACACCGAGCGGTTTGCGGTTGGGTTTATCGGCCATGTGGTCCTCTTGGAGCTAATCGGTTATCATTAAGAGCCGCACCCTTTTTACCGCCATGATACTCCACGGTCAACAGCTCATCGTGTTTGACCAATTCGACCAAAACCGGTTTCTGGGCATCAGCCTCCTGACGCGAACGCCACGGCCCGACCCGCACCGTGTACCAGCTCGCCCCGCCCCCATCAACAGAGAGCTCTATAACACAGGAAAAACCGCGACTTCGCAGCCGATCCGCCAACTGGCTGGCCATAGCCGGATCCTTCAAACTCGCCACCTGAACCATCCATGCCATCACCTCCGAGCCTCCCGCCACAACACCGCCTTTGTTGTCCTTAATCGTTGACAACAAAAACAGCGTCTCAACATCTGGCTGCCCAGTAACCGGCAGATTATGGCTTTTTTGAAACTGCACCAAGGCCATAATGGTCGCTGGCCCGACTACCCCATCGATGCCCACCGTATAGAAGCCGGTCCGTTTTAACTTCTCCTGTAATTTCCTGACGTTTTCACTCTTGCCCGCGTAATCCAGACGGCCCAACCACACATCTGGTTTCCAAAAAAACAAAAATAGCTCCGAACCGTTGCGCCCGACGTAACGCAACCACTGTTCCGGTGAGGCTGCGATGGATTCTGGTAGATAGCCCATGCGTACCAACCGGTAATCGCTCTGTTGGGCAACCTGCTCTGCTAGGCCGTCAAAACGCTGCTCGCGCCAAGCCACGGCAAAATCGGCCGCCAACGATGCCAGACCATAGTGATTGAGAAAACGCCGCTGCACCTCATCCACAACCAAATCGGCTTGCTTTGGTTCCGGCAGCGATGGTGGCGGTGGCGGTGGCTGCACCACAGCAACCTGAGGAATCTCTGGAGTTGGAACAGTTGTAACAGTCGGTGGTGGTGGCGGCGCTGTCACCACCGTTGCTGGCGGCACCGATACCGGGCTACGCATCAACCACCACGTTGCCCCCACCCCCAACGACAGCGCTATGACAGACGGCAACACCACCTGCCACAGCAATGGCCACCGCTTTAGATGACTAAATTCCGTCATCATTCCCAACTCGGCGGCCACCACACGCACTAACTTGGGCGATAAACGGGCTGTCCCCTCAGCAAATAAACCGTAGAGACAGCGGTCCATTAGTTTGTTAATCTCACGCGGCGTGCCACGAGTAAACCGATAAATCCACTGAAAAGCACGGTCGGAAATGTGCAGATTACCGCGACTACCGGCACTATTCAGTCGAAAAAAGATGTACTGTTTGACCTCATCGGCATCGAAAGGATGGACCTTGGCATGCAGCACCACCCGACTTTTCAGTTGTCGCATCTCGTGGGTAGCCAACTTATCCGCTAGCTCGGTTTGGCCGATCAGCAAAATTTGCACTAATTTTTCGGCATTGGCCTCCAAATTGGAGATCATCCGTACCAATTCCAGGCTTTCGATCGATAAATTCTGCGCGTCGTCGATAATCAAGGCACAGTTACGTCCCAAAGCGTATTGAGCCAGCAAGAATTGGTTGAGGGCCTCCATACGACCCGAGAGCCCCTCACGCTCACCTCGGTCAGCACCAAAATCGCGGATGATTTCATCCAGTAGTTCGGCACCCTGAAAGAAAGTGTTGAATACCAGGGCCGTTTCAACTTGCTGCTCATCCAGCATGTTCATCAGGCGTTTACTAATAGTCGTCTTACCGAGTCCCACCTCTCCGGTCAGTACCAGAAAGCCCCGCCGCGTCAGAATACTATGTAGGACTTCGTTAATGAGATCATCCAGCCGCGCCGGCATGAAGAGATTCTCGCTGTCCGGTGCGACCGGAAATGGGCTACGCTCTAACCCGAGAAAATCGAGATAGGCTTCACGATGCAGAGAAGGTGTCGTAGAGGCTGTCATGGTAACGACTGTTGTAGGTGGCGCAGCCGTTCGTCAGTGGGGTAAAGCTCCAGCATTGCTGCCAATCGGCTCCGTGCCGCCTCAAATTGTTTGGTTTTGACTTCTAGCACCACCATGTTAACCGATGCTTCCAGATCGTTCGCTCTCTTACTCAACACCCGCCGCAACACAGCCCCAGCGTGGTCGTAATCTTCCTGCACCAAAAACCAATAGGCCCATAAATTCAGCACAAACGCATCCTGCTCACCACGAATCGCTTCCAGCTCTTGCAGCCCCCGCTCCACCGCCTCCTTCTGCCGACCAGTGATCGCTTGGTGAATATCGCGCACCAACTTTGAAACGCGCACCATTCGTACCGACACATGCGCCTGCTGTCGTTCGTCCCCCAGCTGAGCCAGCTGTTCCGATTTAGTCGCCATTTGGGTAACTACACGCGGGCCTTGATCACCCTTGGTAACTGGCCCCCCCATCATAGACGCCATGGAAGCGGGGGCCAGGGTCGCCCCAACAGCCGACGACACCGTAGCAGCCTTGGTAGGTGCGACCACCGCTGCCGAGGAGACCACCGGGACCACCGCTGCCGTAGTGGCCGATGCGGTAGCGGCGGCGGGCGCTGCCGATGACGGCGTAACCGCAGCAGCAGCGGGCGCAGCAGGGACACTGCCCTTCTGTCCATGTTGTTGCTCATAGCGAGCAAACAGCTCCTCCGCCGTTAACCTAACTATTTTTTTCTGGGTCGCCGGTTTGGCTGGCTGCTGCACCGCCTCGGTGGCAGTCGTTGCCGCCACCGCGTCCGCTGGTTTTGTTTCAACTGCTTTTGTTTCAACAACCGTCGCCGTTGCCGTCGCCGTTGCTGCCTGCTCCCCTGCGGACCCGACCGACTTATTATCGTTACCAGCCAACAGCGCCGCACGGTCTTTGTCGTCGCGCAAGAACCACCAACCAATACCCGCCGTTGTCACCACCAACAACAGCGCCAACACTTTGCCCGCATATTTGCTGACATATTCACGCCAGCGCGGCTGGCCAACGCTCCCCACCACCGCCCCAACGGTATGCTTCGGGCTGCCCGGCGTCGCCGCAGCGTTCTGCTTATCGCGTCTGATCTTCTGCAGGGCCCGATTGACAACACTCATAGCACGTTCACCCGCAGCATGAGCACCAACTCGCGGGTATCGCCCTCATCAATATTCCTGGTAAATAGCCTTCCCAGCAACGGAATTTCCGACAGCAACGGTACCCCGGTGTTTTTGGCATTTTTCCTTTTGTTGATCAATCCACCCATAAAAATCACGTCGTTGTCGCGTACGTGCAAGACAGTACTCAACTCTTCCAGCTCAATGATGGGCATAGCCAGATTAACGTTCGGATCAATCGCCATGCTGGCCCGGTCGACCTCACTTTTGACCGGCTGGATAGAGAGGGTGATATCTCCCTTGGAGTCAACGAAAGGAATAACACTGATGATCAAGCCATCAAAAGCCTGTGCGGTTTGATACGTGAATTGGGTGCTCCCAGGGTTATTAGCGTTAGCGCCGGAAACAGTAGCCGTTTGGCCGCTTACATAACGCATGGAGGTGCCGACACTGATAATAGCCGGCTGACCATTGCGGGTACGCACCGACGGATTGGACAATACTGAAATGGCCCCAAACTCTTTGAACAAGTTTAGGGTGGCGTTGGTACCCTGCCTCTTACCAGTCAGGTTGATGACCAATGACTGCTTATTTGCGGCTGGTGTCAGTGCCGCAGTCAAACCCGTGTTAGCAAAGCCACCACGCAATAAATTCCAATCAATGCCGGTTTGGTACTCATCCCTCAGTTTTATCTCGATGATGCGCGCTTCAATCAGCACCTGGCGACTCAGGGCCTCTTTCTGCTGCTGCACCAATTTACGCACCGTCTTGATAACAGACGGCTTGGCCTTAACATAAAGCGTGCCCGCCATGCGATTGACGCTGTATTGCGAACCCTCGCTACCATCCGCTGCGGCGCCTTTTATGACCCCTTCAATGATTTTCTCGATCTGGGTATAGGGATTGCCACCGGTATTAGTCTTACCCTGAAGCGACACGCTACCCTTTAGGTCGCCACCACCACCACTGCTGCCACCGCTGCTACCACCACTGCCGCTATCCATCGCCTTACCCAGGACATCCCCACCCATGGAGAAGTCGCTACCGCGTTCGACCTCAAGGAAGTCAAGGGGAAGGGTAATCTCCTCAAAAGGATCGACCCGCAACATATTCTCTTCAATTTGGCCATGTAAATCCGCCAGCTGCAAAATAGAACGGAAGACGGTAGCGGCCGACATATTGCGGAAGCTGACACTGATGAGCGGTGGTTTTTCTACCACTTTGGGATGGATCATCAGGTTCATATTGGTCATTTTGGCTAGCGCCTGGAGAATTTGCCGCACGTCTTCGCGGTCCATCTCCAAAGAGACAATGACGTCGTCCAGTGGGTTATACTCGGGTACAACCGGCACCGCTTCTGGACGCGGCGCCCGGCGTGCCTCTAAATCTGGAATGATGGTGTCCCGATGCACCTCAATGTCACGATTCGCTTCTAGTAACACCGGGGTAGAATGTCGCGGCGGTGTCTGCACCATCAAGTGTTTTGCATCGCGCTCCACCTCTGTTTCATCGCCGCTGTAAGGTGCTGGGATACTTTGGCACCCCGCCATCAGCGCAAAAACCGCTCCAATACCATACCGAATTGAATTATTTTTCACGGCACAAAACCCCGATATTATCGCACAATGTGTTTCACTCCTCACCCTACCCTCTCCCACAAGGGGAGAGGGTAAAGAGGTTGCTTCATGCTCCCCCTCTCCCCTTGTGGGAGAGGGGGTCGGGGGTGAGGGGTGAAAAGCCAACTTCATCAATTGCCATAAAGGTTAAAAACGTGCTTAAATAAGATATGTTAGCATCTTTTTGCCGATACGCCACGACCAAAAATGGGATTTGACTTCAAAATGAAACCATCTTACTCACCCAACAGGGTGCTTGTGACCGGTGGTGCCGGATTTATCGGTGCCAATTTTATCCACTATCTGCTTCGTTCTGACCCGGAGGTCCGTATTGTCAACCTTGATCTACTGACCTATGCCGGATCGCTCACTCATCTGGACGGCCTAGTCGATCCACAGCGACACCACTTTGTCCAGGGAGACATCTGCGACCGCGCCCTGATCGAGCGACTGTTGCTGGATCACGACATTGATACTGTGGTCCATTTTGCCGCCGAGACCCACGTCGACCGCTCAATCACCGGCCCTGCGGCCTTCGTCCAAACCAACTTGGTCGGCACTTGGACCCTACTCGAATGCTGCCGTCTGTTTTGGTTGCAACAACGCCAATGGCAGCCGGACCAGTGCCGATTCCACCACGTCTCGACAGACGAGGTGTATGGCTCCCTAACAGCAAACGACCCCCCTTGCCACGAAGAAACGCTCTACCGTCCTAATTCCCCTTACTCGGCGGCCAAGGCTGGATCGGACCATTTGGTGCGCGCTTACCACCACACCTACGGCCTACCCGCCACCCAAACCAACTGTTCCAACAACTACGGCCCGCGGCAGCATGGCGAAAAATTGATCCCCACCGTTATCCGCACCTGCTTGGCCAGTGAACCGATTCCAGTGTACGGCAATGGCCGCAACGTCCGTGATTGGCTCTACGTCAGCGATCATTGCAGCGGCATAGACACCGTAGTACGCCGAGCAGCTGTCGGCACCAGCTACAACATTGGGGCGAGCAATGAATGGGCCAATATTGACCTAATTCACCGCATCTGTGTCATCCTCGATCGCTTACACCCGAGCGGGGCACCACATGAACGGCTCATTCATTTTGTGACGGACCGACCAGGCCACGACTGGCGTTACTCTCTCGATAGCAGCAAACTCGAACAGCAATTGGGTTGGGCTCCACAAGTAGCATTCGATGACGGACTCGAACAGACCATACGTTGGTACATGCAATTGTGACCCGTCTGCTCTATACGCTGCTGTTGTTGCTGGTCATAGCAGCAACGTTGCCATTGTGGTGCTATCGTTATTTCAACACCACTAAATATCGCGGCACCCTGCGCCAACGGCTGGGTCACCTGCCCCGCTCCGTCCAACAGCAGATTGAGAACAAGTCGTGCTGTTGGATTCACGCGGTATCGGTTGGAGAGGTTATGGCGGCCCGACCACTCATTGAAGCCCTACACCAAACGCGGCCGCACTGGCAAATGGTGGTTTCGACCGTCACCCGCACCGGTCAGCAGGTGGTAGAGACGCAAATCCCGTACGCTTGCCACATTTTTTTACCGTTTGATCTGCCCTGGACAATAAATCGGGTGGTAACTCTGGTACGTCCTCGTTGTTTGATCCTGCTCGAAACCGAGTTATGGCCCAATCTTATCCAAGCCGTGGCCCAACAAGGGACCCCGGTGGTGGTGGTCAATGGCCGTATTTCACAGCGCTCGTTCCGTGACTATCACCGCCTGCGGCTGGCAATGCGCACCCTGTTGGCCCCGGTGGCACTGCTTGCCATGCAGTCCACCGCCAATGCCGAGCGTCTGCGTCAACTGGCACCCCCACGCGCCAACATCACCGTCACCGGTAACCTCAAATTTGAGCAGGCGCTACGGTTGCCGGATCAGCAAACCATGCAGGCACTGTGGCACCGTTTACCAGCCGCAACGGGCGATTTGGTCTGGGTCGCTGCCAGCACCCACCCCGGCGAGGAGGAGCTGCTATTGAGCTGCTATCGACAATTATGCCGAGTGTTCCCGACCTTGCGCCTGATTTTAGTGCCACGCCATCCGGAACGGGTCCCTGCCCTGCAGCAGTGGCTCCAACAACAGGGCGCTGTCTGCCAACTTTTTTCCAATAGTCACGGCCACTGGCAAGCCCCCATCGTGTTGGTTGATGAAATTGGTTGGTTACAGCGTCTGTACGGCATCGCCGACGTGGTGTTTGTTGGCGGTAGCCTCGTGCCACACGGCGGCCAAAATCCGCTCGAACCGGCCGCTTGGGGATTGGTGCCGTTATTTGGCCCCCACACCCACAACTTTCAAGAGATCACCACACAACTTCTAACGGCCCAAGCAGCCTTTCAGGTCGATGACGGCAACGCCCTTTATCATCAGCTACACACACTCTTAGCTGACCCTGTGCAACGACAACAAATCGGACAACGGGCGCGTCAGCTGGTCGAGCATAATTTAGGAGCATTAGAGCGCACCTTAGCGGCGATGCGAGAGGTGATACCTGATCTTTACCCCTCACCCTCGGGAGAGGGGGTTGGGGGGTGAGGGGCATGGAAAATCCACTGCTGTAATGCCTCTAACGCACGACGGCTCATGGCCTGTTGCCGCCAGCGTTTGCCTACTGGGGGATCAAGGGGGGGGAACAGACCAAAATTGACATTCATCGGCTGGAAGCCGTCTCGTGTTGCCCCGGCCGTTACATGGGCCAACAGAGCACCGTGCGCGGTAGTGATAGGAGGAGGGAGCGGTTCATGACCATTATAGAGCTGGGCCAAAAACAGCCCCGCCAGCAGTCCCATAGCAGCTGACTCGACGTAACCCTCGACGCCAATCATTTGACCAGCAAACAGCAGGCGCGGATCACTTTTAAGCTGCAATGTCGAGGTCAATAACTGCGGACTGTTGATAAAGGTATTGCGGTGCATGGCTCCCAAACGGTAAAATTCAGCCTGCTCTAACCCGGGAATGGTACGAAACAGACGCTGCTGTTCCGACCAAGTAAGTTTGGTTTGAAAACCAACCATATTCCACAATGTGCCCAATTGATTGTCCTGGCGCAGTTGCACCACCGCGTAAGCCGGCTGGCCGCCCTGGTGGGGATTATTCAAACCGACCGGTTTCATGGGGCCAAAACGGGGGGTCTGCCGCCCTCGCTCCGCCATCACCTCAATGGGCAAACAGCCCTCAAAATAGGGGGCCTGTTCAAACGGCTTAAAGGTCACCTTGTCGGCACTGAGCAGGGCATCGATAAATTGCTCGTATTGCTGTTGATCCAAGGGACAGTTAATATAGTCATCGCCATTGCCATGACCATAACGGGACTGACGCCAAGCGATGTCAAAATTGATCGATTCGAGCGCTACGATGGGAGCAATGGCATCAAAAAAAGCCAACTGCTCGCTACCCAACCGCCGTTGCAGCTGCTCCGCCAACACCGATGAAGTTAGGGGACCAGAGGCCACGATCACCCACCCCTGCTCTGGCAGAGCCGTCACTTCGTCACGGATGAGGGTAATGTAGGGGTGTTGCCGCATACAGTCGGTCAACCAGTTGGCAAAGCCCTCTCGGTCCACCGCCAATGCGGTACCGGCTGGCAAACGATGGCGATCGGCGGCGGCCATAATTAGGCTATCGAGACGGCGCATCTCCTCATGCAACAGCCCCACGGCATTGCGTTCGGCATCGTCTGAACGGAGCGAGTTGGAACAGACCAACTCCCCACAACGATCACTGGTATGAGCCGGGGTCATCCGCCCGGGACGCATCTCGTACAGATGCACCGGAATGTGCCGCTGTGCCAGTTGCCAAGCCGCCTCGCAGCCAGCCAAGCCAGCACCAATAACGGTGACCACTAGGGGTCAACACTTGCTGCGGTGGGATTCTTTCTCTCCATCACCAATACCAACGGCGCCGCCACATAGACAGAGGAAAAAGTCCCCGAAATAATACCCACTAACAAAGTCATGGAAAAATCAAACAACACACTGCCACCAAACAGCAGCAACGCCACCAGAGCAATCACTACCGTCAGCACGGTAATCATGGTTCGCGATAAGGTGGCGTTGATCGCCTCGTTAATGATCACCGCCATGGGTTGTTGTTTAAGCCGCTTCTGCTCCTCACGAATGCGGTCGAAAACAACGATGGTGTCATTGATGGAATAACCAATAATAGTCAGCAAAGCGGCCAGCACCACCATGGTGATCTCTCGCTGAAACAGAGTCAATATACCAATGGCAACCAGCACGTCATGGATCAATGCTAACACTGCCCCCAAGGCAAACCGCAGCTCAAATCGCCAAGAGACATAAGCCAGAATGCCGATCCAGGAATACAAAATGGCCAGCAGAGCCTGTTGTACCAGCTCCCGACCCACCTGTGGACCAACGTATTCGCTGCTGCGTACCTCGATTTCCTGGCCATTGGCCGCCGGCTTCAACGCCTCAACGATATGTCGCACCATACCAACAGATTGGCCAGCCGCTGCCTCCTCTTTTTGTTTGACCCGAATCAGGATTTCATTGCCCCCCCCCATCTCCTGAATCACCAAGTCGCCAAGGTGTAAATTGGCAAGCTGGCCACGCACCTGGACCAGATCGGGTGGCTGCTGAAAACGCAATTGCACGGCCAAACCACCGGCAAAATCAATCCCGAAGTTAAATCCCTGCAACACAAAAGAAACGAGGCTGATCAGCAACGTGGCAATGGACAAAGCAAAAGCGACATAGCGAAAGCCGACAAAATCGATATGAGTTCGTTTAACCGATGATTCCACAGAGCACACCTCATTTCAAAAATACCCAACTAATTATTGCTATCAGAACCAGCAAGCCAACCCATGCCAGCCATCGACCGTGTCGTTCCAGCCAGGCCAATGCTGGCCGGCCGCCCCACATCACCAACATCGCCATCCCAAAAAAACGCAGGCTGCGGGCGACCAACGAAGCGAAGATAAACAGCGGCAGACTGGCCTGCATCACCCCAGCGGTGATGGTGAATATCTTATAAGGGATCGGAGACAAAGCCGTCATCAGGATGATCCAGGCATCGTAACGGTCGAACTGCTGCCGCAATGATTCGTACATCTCCATACGGCCGCTCTGTTCCATCAATGGCCGACCGATGATGTCCCAAAATTGCCAACCGATGACATAACCCGCCACCCCGCCCAACACCGAACCGATGCTGCCCCAGAACGCAAACTGCCAACCCCGTTGGGGATTTGCTAATACCATAGGGATCAACAACAGATAGGGCGGGATTGGAAACACCGACGCTTCGATGAAAGAGATCCAGAACAGAGCTGGCAGGGCTTGGGGCGATCCCGACCAAGCCATGGTCCATTGATAGAGCCTATGCCACATTGACGTTGTCCACCGTTTCGGCCAGTTTTTTATCCCTGGGGCGATGCCCCAGGCTACCCCTTTCAGCTATTCCTGACGACATAAGACGCTCCTTCGCATGATTACCCCCTCCTCTACTCCCCCTCTCCCCTTGTGGGAGAGGGGGCCGGAGGGGTGAGGGGAAGTCTCATCATCATAACAGCCATCGCCCCATAAAAAAAGGCCGGTCTCGCGACCGGCCTTGTAAAATCAATCCTCTTATC
>JADGCM010000241.1 GCA_015228995.1 Magnetococcales bacterium | reverse complement strand
GCTGTCGCCGCACGCGCACCCGCATAACCAGCCCCAATGGCGGCCGCAATCGCTGAAATCTCGTCCTCAGTTTGTAGCAAACGCTTACCCCGTTTCGGTAACTCGGTGGCGAGCCGCTCCATAATCGACGTTGCAGGCGTAATCGGGTAGCCAAAAAAAGTGGCCAGTCCGGCGTCTAAACAACCCTGCACTACGGCAGCATTGCCACTTAACATGGCGATGCGGCTACTTTTGCTATCGCCAGCCGACGTCAATGGAGGGTAAAAGGTCACGTTATCAAGCTGGAAAGAGCTCTGTCCGGTTTGAACGCCGATGTCAAACGCAGCCTGGTTGCGGCTAACAACAGCCTGCCCCTGCTTGCCAAATTTTTTACCGATGACCTGACGAAACGGCGTAACGGGCAGTCCAAACAGTCCAGCGATGAACCCCAAAATGACGAGATTGCGTGACCGGTTACTACCGGTCGTTTTCTCCGACAACTCACGAATTGGCAAAGCATAAGGAATTTGCCCAGGCCTCACGTGGGCACTGAGGTGCTCTCCCTCCGCTAATTGTGCCACCGGTTTCGACTCGTAGATAACGGCACCATCGTCACGCACCTCGTCCAGATGCGGCATGGTGTGACTGTCGTCCAACGATACCAAGACATCGGAGTGGCGCTTTAAGGAGTAGGCTTGCTCAGTGGTAATACGCAGTCGAGCGATACACTTGCCAAAACCACGAATTTCGGGGGGATAAACATCAAAGCTGATTACTCGGTAACCTGCCTGGGCGACGGCATTGCGCAAAATATCCCCCGCGGCGATGGTGCCATCACCGGCAGAACCACAAATGGCAATTTGAATGTCGGTAGTGGTCATCTCAATCACACTCCCAGAAAGGCGAGTCGATGTGCCCTTGCTGATCCAAGCGCAACGATTCACCCCGTGTCGATACAAATTGCTCGTTGGCACCCATCATGTTATGAGCTGCCACGATACCCATCGATTTTACGTTGTGGTATCCGTAGTAAAAGCGATAGCAGTGCTCTTCTGGAGACCAAATCTGGCAAACATCCCCGGCGGCGTAGATGTGAGCATTGCTGGTCTGTAAAGCGGTGCTGACCAATACCCCACGTTCAATGTCTAACCCAGAACTGATCATAAACTCAGTGGCTGGCACCAGCCCCATAAAAGACATGACCAAGTCGCCATAAAGGTCACTACCGTCGTGGAAAACCAGCCGCCGCGCTGGCAGCCCTGTAGCCCCGACCTCAATGGCACGCACCCCACCAGCACCATCGCCTTTGATCACCTCGATACCCATATTCCTTAGGCCGTCACAAAACATTCCCCGTTGTTCCTCAGCAACTTGGTGCGGCCAAAAAGTCATTTCGCCACTCACCAAACGCACCCGATAACCAGCCTGCACCAGAGAGCGGGCTAGATCAAGCCCGATCATGTCCCCTCCCAACATGATAACTGTCCCCCCCATCTGGCAGGGCTTTTTTGGCAGCAATAGCCTGCTCGTAGGAGCCAAACCCATGAATCAGGGCCCGGTAATCGGCCAGTTCTTCAGGAAAGTAACCACGGGCACCGGAAGCAATCAGCAATTTATCATACCGGATCGTTTCGTTGTGTCCCAAGGTGATGATCCGATTGGCAGGATCGATACGGGTCACCCAGGTGGCACGACGCATGACAATGCGGCGCTCGCTGTAGTGTGCTGGCGGCCAGGCCAGAAAGCCGCGCCAATCTTCTGACCCCAGAAAAATGCGCGGCAACCAGTAGCGATTATAAAACAGCAACTGGCTGTTGGTAATGATGGTAATGCGGCTGCTCGGATCGCTATCCCGTAACAGCTCGGCAGCGTAATTACCAGCAACACCACTACCGATAATAACATAATGGGGCGATGACAGACTGCTCATGGCTCAGGCATCCACGGTGACAAGTTCGTTACGAGTGATCGAGATACAAGAGACCGGACAAACGCGATAGCAGGCGCCACAACGGATACACTCATTGTTGTCAATCCAGATGGCCGCCACCTTGTTCCACTCGCGCGTCTCTTTGAGTTCCCCGTAACTGCCGTCGTCCTGAATATCGATTCCATGGACCAACTTGATGCAGTTGCGCGGTGCCACATCAATGCAGGCGCGGCAATAGATACAACGGTCGACATTAATCTGATAACGTAAATTGCAGAGGTAACACCGTTTAGCCTCCTCGGCTGCTTGATCACGGCCCAAACCGGTCTCTACTTCACAGGAAGCTGGCCTGAATCGATCCGCCAGCGGGACCGTCGGGATATGTTGACGGTTGATAAAATCAGAGGAGCGATCCCGCAACGGCTGCGCGACGGGCTCAATGCGTACCTGTTGGCAACGCTGACGCCCCACCAACCAATGATCAATTTGTGCTGCCACCTGTCGGCCATGACCAATAGCCTCCACAGCCGTGGCCGGACCGTTGACGTAGTCGCCAGCAGCAAACAGACCGTTGA